>JAEZAI010000200.1 GCA_023427825.1 Actinomycetes bacterium | reverse complement strand
AGGTAGCGGGCCATCCACAGCTCGTCGGCCACCTCGACGGTGCCGGACGGGCCCACCTGGAACTCCCACTGGCCGAGCATGACCTCGGCGTTGGTGCCGGAGATGTTGATCCCGGCCTCCATGCAGGCGGTGGTGTGGGCCTCGACGATCTCACGACCGGCGATCTCCACGGCGCCGACGCCGCAGTAGTACGGGCCCTGCGGGGCCGGGTAGTAGTAGCCCTCCTGCGGCCAGCCGAGCGGACGGCCGTCCTTGAAGAATGTGTACTCCTGCTCGATGCCGAAGAGCGACTCGAAGTCGGCGTACTTCTCGGCCACCTCGACGCACGCGGCGCGGGTGTTCGTGGGGTGCGGCTCGAAGGTCTCGGGAAGGAGCACCTCGCAGAGCACGAGCACGTCGTTGCCGCCGCGGAGCGGGTCCGGCGTGGTGTAGACGGGCCGCAGGACGCAGTCCGACGCGGAGCCCTCGGCCTGGTTCGTGGACGAGCCGTCGAAGCCCCAGATGCCCGGCTCGGCGCCGTCGGCGAGGATCTTGGTCTTCGACCGCATGAGCGGCGTCGGCTCCGTGCCGTCGATCCAGATGTATTCAGCCCGATATGCCACGTTCGCTTCCTTCGCTGTTCGTTCCGACCGCCGTGTCGACTTGGCACGACGGGCCCTGCTTGCAGGCGGCCGACCGGGGGGTCGATCGACCGATTTCCTTCATCACCCTGTCACCGTCTCGCCCATCGGGGTGAGCCGGTGAGGACCGGGATCGGACCCACCGTTCCCGGCGCCCACGCAGGTTGGTCGGAGGGGTTTTCCGTCCCGTTGCCCAATTGTGATCGGCGTGTGAACAGGCGGACGGTGATTGGGAGGGGTCCGTCCGGGACTGGTACCACCGCGTCCTGCCCCTGGATCGGCTGGGGCAGCGGCGATCACCCGGTGACAAGATGGAGCGCCCTATGGATCACCAACAGGACTACGTGCTGCGAACGGTCGAGGAACGGCGCGTCCGGTTGGTGCGGCTGTGGTTCACCGACGTCCTCGGACAGCTGAAGTCGGTGGCGATCTCGCCCGTGGAGCTGGAGGCCGCCTTCGAGGAGGGCGGCCAGTTCGACGGCTCCGCGATCGACGGCTTCAGCCGCGTGCAGGAGAGCGACGTGCTCGCCTTCCCGGACCCGAACTCGTTTCAGCTGATGCCGTCCCGCGAGGGCGAGGACCTGACCGCCCGCATCTTCTGCGACATCACGAACCTGGACGGCACGCCCTTCGAGGGCGACCCACGTCAGGTGCTCAAGCGGAACCTCGCGGCCGCGGCCGACGCGGGCTTCCAGTTCATGTGCGCCCCCGAGGTGGAGTTCTTCTACCTGGCCGACGACGACCCGTCGAAGCCGCCGGAGCCGCTCGACTCCGCCAGCTACTTCGACCTCACGACCTACGACGAGACGTCCGACATCCGCCGGCGGACCATCCAGCGCCTGGAGGGCACCGGCATCCCTGTCGAGTACTCGTTCCACGAGGACGGCCCGTCGCAGCACGAGATCGACCTGCGCTACTCCGACGCACTGGCCATGGCCGACAACGTGATGGCGCTGCGCATGATCGTGCGCGAGGTCGCCATGGCCTCGGGCGTGCACGCCACGTTCATGCCCAAGCCCATGGAAGGCGTGCAGGGCTCGGGCATGCACACCCACCTGTCGCTCTGGAACGGCGACGACAACGCGTTCTACGACCCCACCGACGCCGTGGGTCTCAGCTCGACGGCCAAGGGCTTCATCGCCGGCCTGCTGACCCACGCCGGCGAGGTCACCGCGGTGACCAACCAGCTCGTGAACTCCTACAAGCGGCTGGTGGCCGGCTTCGAGGCGCCGGTCCACATCTCGTGGGCCCGCAACAACCGCTCCGCCCTGGTGCGGGTCCCGGTGCCGAAGAAGGGCAAGGAGGACCAGGGCACGCGGCTGGAGTACCGGGCGCTCGACCCGTCGTGCAACCCGTACCTCGCGTTCTCCGTGCTGCTCGCGGCCGGCATGGCCGGCATCGAGCAGGGCTACGAGCTCCCCGAGGAGACCACGGTCAACCTCTTCGAGGACTTCGAGGAGCGGCGCCCCGAGGACGGCTCCATGCTGCCGAGCAACCTCTCGGAGGCGCTCGACCGCATGGAGGGCTCCGAGCTCGTGCGCGACACGCTCGGCGAGCACATCTTCGAGTGGTTCCTCCGCAACAAGCGCGCCGAGTGGGGCGCGTACCGCACGCACGTGTCCAGCTTCGAACTGCGGCGCTACCTGGGGACCTGGTAGGAGCCGTCGAGTGCAGCCCCTTCTGATCTGGCCCGACCCCGCGCCACCCGACATCGTGCGAGTGCTCGACCTGGCCGGTCTCCCCTGGCAGGCGGTCAAGGACGAGTCCACCGCCCGTGAGGGCGTGTGGGCCGGCGCCATCGTCGCCGCGGACGAGTCGCCCGACGGCGGCTTCGCCATGGCCCGGGCGCTGCGCCGGGGCGACCTGGCGGTCGCGCCGCTGCTGCTCATGGTGCGCGGCACCCAGCTCGGCGACCTGGACGGGCGTCACGACACCTTCGACGACTTCTGCGTCGCCCCGGCGCATCCGGCGGAGCTCGAGGCGCGCGTCCGGCACCTGCTGGCCTCCGAGTCCGGGCTCGACCTCGGCCCCGAGGTGGTGCAGTACGAGGCGCTGGTGCTGAACCTCGAGACGTACCAGGCGGCCATCGACGGCCAGCCGCTCGACCTCACCTACATGGAGTACGAGCTGCTCAAGTTCCTGGCGTCGAACCCCGGCCGCGTGTTCACGCGGGAGATCCTGCTGTCACGGGTCTGGGGCTACGAGTACTACGGCGGCGCCCGGACCGTGGACGTCCACATCCGGCGTCTGCGGGCGAAGCTCGGCGAGGAGCACGCCGGCATGATCCAGACGGTGCGCTCGGTGGGCTACAAGTTCGGTGAATCCCGCTGGGGCGCCTGAACCCGACCCTCGACCGACCCGACTCTCGATCGACCCGACCTGGACCCGGTCCCGCCGATCCGATCGGCGCGGCGGTCGGGCGTGGGATCAGACGTTCAGGTCGATCAGCTCGCTGCCCTCGTTGAGGTACTCGCCCTCCTTGGACAGCGACTGGCCCAGGATCACCGCCAGCACGCCGCCGGTGATGATGAACACGACGGGCAGCACGACCACCAGGGTCACGATGATGAGGAGCGGACCGATCATCCGCTCAGTCTGCCCCAGCCGTCGCCCGAGCTTCTACCTCTGGGGCCGAGCAACCTGCGACGAGGGACCGATCAGCCGGGACGCTCGACCGACCGGCGACCGCTGCGTGTCAGGCGCCGGTCCAGACCCAGGCTTCGATCTCCACGAGCGCGCCGAGCGGGAGCCCCGCGACCGCCACGCACGTCCGCGCCGGGCGCGGCTCGGCGAAGTACGCCGTGTAGATCTCGTT
>JAEZAI010000171.1 GCA_023427825.1 Actinomycetes bacterium | reverse complement strand
CGACAGGGATCCGAAGAACCGCCGGGCCCGGTGGGTGGGCTGCAGCTCGCCGCCGCTCACGAGACGGTCCTGCTCACGACACGGTCCTGCTCACGACACGGCCCCGGAGGCGGAGCGGGCCCGGGCTCTGGGGTGCGCGTCGCGGTAGGCCTGCACCAGCCGCTCGGTGGCGACCCGCGTGTAGATCTGCGTGGTGCTGACCGACGCGTGGCCGAGCAGCTCCTGGACGGTGCGGATGTCGGCGCCGTGGTCGAGCAGGTGCGTGGCGCACGAGTGGCGCAGCACGTGCGGGCTGATCTCGGCCGTGAGGCCCGCCGCGGTCGCCCAGCGCCGGATCACGCCCCACGCAGCCTGGCGGCCCAGGCGCCGGCCCCGCAGCCCCAGGAACACGGCGTCCGCGGCATCCCGATCGGCGGCCCGCTCCCCCAGCAGCACCGGGCGACCACGGTCCAGGTAGTCCGCCATGGCCGCCAGGGCCGGACGCCCGATCGGCACCAGGCGCTCCTTGGACCGCTTGCCCAGGACGCGGGCGAACGCGCTGTCCACGTCGAGGTCGCCGAAGCGCAGGCCGCAGGCCTCGGACACCCGGATGCCGCTCGAGTACAGGAGCTCGAGCAGCGCCCGGTCCCGCAGCACCGCGGCGTCGGCCGTGGCGTCCCCGCTCGGCAGCTCGCAGGCGGCGCCGACGGCGTCGAGCAGCGCCTCCACCTCCTGCTCCGACAGCGCACGGGGCAGCGCGGACGGACGGCGCGGCGACTCCACCGCAGTGGTGGGGTCCGTGGGGGCCAGCCCCTCGGCCGCCAGGAAGCGGTGCAGGGACCGCACCGTGCCGGTCATCCGGATGACCGACGAGGTCGCGAGCCCCCCGGCGCGCAGCTCGGTGACGAAGTCCTGCACCTCGTCCTCGCCCACCCGGTCGACCTCGAGACGCCGGGCGGCCAGGAACGTGGCGTAGCGCCGCAGGTCCTGCCGGTAGGCGCGCAGGGTCAGGTCGGAGCGGCCCTTCTCGACCGCCAGGTGCGTCAGGAACGGCGCGGCCGCCGTGGGCACGCCGTCGGCGTCCACGTCGGGCGGGCCGTCGTGGACGGCCGCGACCGCCGAGTTCACGTGCGGCCGCCTCCGACCGCCGCCACACCCGACTCGACCGCACGGAGCGCCAGCAGCAGCCCGATCACGGTCTTGCCGTCGGAGATCTCACCAGAGGCGATCATCGCCGGCGTGTCGGCGAGGCGCACTCGGACCTCCTCCATGTGCTCCTCCTCGACGCCCTGCAGGTCCCGAGCGGTCGCCTGCAGCCCGAGACCGAGGAACACGTGGCTCTCCTCGTCGCAGAAGCCGACGGAGTTGTGGAACACCGCCAGCGGCACCAGCTCGGTCGGCACCAGCCCGACCTCCTCGGCCAGCTCGCGGCGGGCGGTCTCCTCGGGCGGCTCGCCCTCGACGTCGCGCTTGCCGGCCGGGATCTCGAGCAGGAAGCGGTCGAGGGGCGCCCGGTACTGGCGCACGAGCACCACCTCGCCGTCGTCGGTCAACGGCACCACGGACACCGCTCCCGGGTGGCGCACCACCTCCCGGTCGAACTCCTCACCGTCGGGACCGCGGAACGTCGACCGGAAGACCGAGATGACGTGGCCCTCGACGAGCAGCTCGTCGCGGAGGTGGGAGAACCCCTGGTCGCCGCTCACACCTGGCCGCGGGTCGTGCCGCTGTGGGCCCGGTCCGCGCCGTTGACGGCACCCCTGTTGGCTGCGCCCCCGTCGGCGGCACCCCCGTTGGCTGGTCCCCCATTCCCGGACGGCGCGGCGTCGGCCCGGCCCTGCTCCTCCAGGCGGATCAGCTGCGGATTGCGGCCTTCGGCTCGCTCGCGAGCAGCGCCGATGAAGCCCTGGAACAGCGGTGCCGGCCGGGTGGGACGGCTCATGAACTCGGGGTGCGCCTGCGTCCCGATCCAGAACGGGTGGCCCTCGAGCTCGATGAACTCGACCAGGCGACCGTCGGGCGACGTGCCCGACGCCCGGAACTCGGTGCCCTCGAAGCGTCGGCGGTACACGGGGTTGAACTAGTAGCGATGGCGGTGCCGCTCGGACACGACCTCCTTGCCGTACAGCTCCGCCACCTGCGAACCGGCGTCGAGCTGGGCGATGTAGGCGCCCAGCCGCATGGTGCCGCCCTTCTCGGTGACGTCACGCTGGGAATCCATGAGATCGATCACGGGGTGCGGCGTGGTGGGGTCGAACTCGGTGGAGTTGGCGCCGGTGAGCCCGAGCGCGTTGCGGGCGAACTCGATCGTCATCACCTGCATGCCCAGGCAGAGGCCCAGGCACGGCAGCCCGTGCTCCCGGGCGTAGCCGGCGGCGGCGACCTTGCCCTCGACGCCGCGCTCGCCGAAGCCGCCGGGGATCACGATGCCGTCGAGGTCCCGGAGCTTGTCGTCCGCGAGCAGGCCCTCGACCTCCTCGGCCTGGATCCACTGGATCTGGACGTCCGCGCCGTGGTGGAACCCGGCGTGCTTGAGCGCCTCGACGACCGACAGGTAGGCGTCGGGCAGGCTGACGTACTTGCCGATGATGCCGATGCGGGTCGGGGCCGTGGCCTCGCCGACGCTCCGCACGAGCCGCTGCCACTCGGTCAGGTCGGGCTCGTCGTCGGGCAGGCCGAGGATGTTGCACACCACGCCGTCGAGGCCCTCCTCGTGGAGGACGAGCGGGATGTCGTAGAGGCTGCTGGCGTCAGCGGCGTTGGCGACGGCCTCGATCGGCACGTCGCACAGCGCGGAGATCTTGCGCTTGAGGTCCGACGAGATCGCCTCCTCGGAGCGGCACACGATGGCGTCGGGCTGGATGCCCCGGCTGCGCAGCTCGGTGACCGAGTGCTGCGTGGGCTTGGTCTTCTGCTCGCCGGACGGGCCGATGAACGGCA
>JAEZAI010000155.1 GCA_023427825.1 Actinomycetes bacterium | reverse complement strand
GGCAGCGTCATATGTTTATAAGAGACAGGCGGTGCGGCCCCGACCGCGGTGGTGACCGGCGCGGTCGTCGACGGCGACGAGGGCTTCCCGTCCCCGGACGGCGACGACGCGTCGTCATCGCTGCACGAGACCGCGCCGGCGGTGAGGGCGACGGCACCGGCGCCCAGCAGGAACCGCCGGCGGTCGGTCACGCGGGGAGCGGGTCCCATCCCGTCAGCCCGTACCGCGAGAAGTCGCCGATGAAGAAGAACTCGTGGAGTCCGTAGCCCACCGACCCGTCGCCCGCGCCGCCCTTCTGGGTGAAGCGGGCCACCTGGTCGACCAGCCCGAACAGCCGCTCGGCGTCGCGCTGGTAGTCGATCTCGACACCCTGGACGACGAGGGGCCCCTGGTACATGCCGTGGCGCCAGTCGGGCTCGATCCCGTAGCCGGTCCCCAGCATCAGCCAGCAGTCCATGAGCGGGTCGACCGCGATGTCCACGGCGCCGCCGGGGGCGTCGGGGAACGACAGCGTGGAGGACTCGATGCGGCGCGTCCCCGGCGTGATCACTGCGTCGTGCTCGGGGCGGCCGAGCCAGTCGGGGTCCCGCTCGGGGTCGTTCCAGATCCGGACGGCCTCCTCGAGCTCCCGCGTGCCGTCGTCGTGCTCGTTGAGGATGTAGAGGATCGAGTGGTCGTCGAACTGCATGGGCGCGTAGTTCCACATGCCCTGCATCTGGCCCTCGGTCCGGATGCCCATCGGCTCCTCCTCGCCGACCGGCCGGATGCCCCAGCTGCGGTCGCGGGTGCCCCACCACTCGTCGGGCGTGACGTCGAACGTGGTGCCGCCGCTCGAGATCGTGCCGGACCAGCGGCCGGTCTGCGCCAGGCGCATGGAGTCGAACAGGGTGCGGCCGTAGCGCCGGACGTACTGACGTGGCTCCTCGAACGCCGGCATCGACCCGACCCAGTGCAGGTCGAACGTGATGTCGCTGAAGTCGTTCGGCTCGCACACGATGCGCAGCTCGTGCAGCGGACGGATCACCTCCACCCGCAGGGGGCCGACCGAGGTGTCCATGCGGTCCCCGAGCTCGCGCGACGCGCGCACGACCCGGTGGTCGTCGCCGCTGACCACGCAGGCGAAGGCGTCCTCCACGGCGAGGTTCGGGTACTGGCCCAGGCCGAAGATCAGGAACGCGGAGCCGTCGTTGGCGTGGCAGTTGAAGTAGTAGCGGTCGTAGAAGTTGCGGTCACCGGTCGTGACGTGCCGCACGGTCTCCGCGGCCTGGTGGACGGGGTAGTCGTCCCAGGAGGACAGGGAGCCGTGGGCCGTCGGTGCGGTGAAGCCGGTCATGGCGGCGACGGTAACCGAGCGCGACGGCGCCCGGCGGGCGGTCCGCTCAGGCGGTCTCCCAGACCACCACCTCGGTGCCGTCGTCCGTCGCGGTGAGCGTGGCGGCTCCGGCTCCGGCCAGGCGCCCGGCGTCGCCGGTGGCGCGCTCGACGGCCTCGTCGCCGGGACGGTCGAAGGTGGCGTTCCCGCGCGCCACGAACACGTGGACGTGCGGCGCGACCGGCAGGTCCACCGTGGTGCCCGGGGACAGGCGACCGACCCACATGGTCGCACCGCGCTGGTGCAGGTGGACGGCGCCCTCGACGTCGCGCCCGGACGCCACCGCCACGAGCTCGCCCGACGCGAGCCGGTCGTTGACGTCGAGCTGCTCGTAGCCGGGCGCCACACCACGCGTGTCGGGCAGGACCCACATCTGCAGGAAGTGGACGGGTAGGTCGGGATCGGGGTTCTGCTCGGAGTGCCGGATCCCGGTGCCGGCCGACATCCGCTGCGCCAGCCCTGGGTACAGCACGCCGTGGTTGCCCTCGGAGTCGCGGTGCTCGAGCGTCCCGTCGAGGACCCACGTCACGATCTCCATGTCGGCGTGGGCGTGGGTGCCGAACCCGGCCGCCGGGGCGACGGTGTCGTCGTTGAGCACGAGCAGCAGGCCGTGGTGGACGTTGGTCGGGTCGTAGTGCTCGGAGAAGCTGAACGAGTGCCAGCTGTCGAGCCATCCGATCCGGGTGTGTAACCGCGAGTCCGCCCGACGGACGTCGACGGCGGGTTCCTGGGTGTCGATCGCTGCTGAGGTCACGGGTCGCTCCTGTCGTCGGGGGCCGCACCCGGCCCTCACCCCGTACAACCGACGCGCATTCCCGGCCCGGGCCGGACAGGCCGGTGATCAGTCGGCGAATCGGACCTGGCCCGAGCCCGGGACCACCTCGCCGATGACGACGGCCTGGTGGCCGTGCTCGCCCAGGACCGCCACGGCGTCGGCCACGGCGTCGGCCGGCACCGCGGCCACCATGCCCACGCCCAGGTTGAACACGCGGCGCATCTCGTCCACGTCCACGTCGCCGATCCGTTGCAGCTCGTCGAAGATCCGCGGCGGCTCCCACGAACCCGGATCGACCACGGCGTCCGCCGAGTCACCGATCACACGGTTCAGGTTGCCGGGAAGCCCGCCACCGGTGATGTGCGCGACCGAGTGCACCGGCACGGCGTCGAGCAGCGCCCGCACGGCGGGGGCGTAGATGACCGACGGGAGCAGCAGCTCGTCGGCCACGCTCGGCGCGTCTGCACCGTCCCACGCCGGGTCGTCGAGCGACCGGCCGGCCACGTCGAACATCAGGCGGCGGGCCAGCGTGTAGCCGTTGGAACGCAGCCCGGGCGACGGCAGCGCCACGAGCACGTCGCCGGGGGTGACGGCCTCGCCGGTCAGCATGCGGGAGCGCTCGACGACGCCCACGGCGAATCCGACCAGGTCGAACTCGCCGGGCTCCATCACCCCGGCGTGCTCCGCCATCTCGCCGCCCACCAGCGCGCACCCCGCCTGCCGGCAGCCGTCGGCCACGCCGGCCACGAGCTGCTCGATGACGTCGGGATCGACCTTGCCGATCGAGATGTAGTCCAGGAAGAACAGCGGCTCGGCGCCCTGGCACACCAGGTCGTCCACGCACATGGCGACCAGGTCCAGACCGATCGTGTCGTAACGGCCGGTGGCCGTCGCCAGCAGCGCCTTGGTCCCCACGCCGTCGGTGGTGGAGACCAGCACGGGCTCGCGGTAGGCCCCGGCGTCGAAGTTGAACAGGCCGCCGAACCCGCCGATCCCGCCGCGCACCTCGGGTCTGGACGTCGAGCGCACGTGCGGCTTGATCCGCTCGACCGCGTCCTCACCGGCGTCGATCGAGACGCCGGCGCCGGCGTAGGTCTCACCCATCGATCTCACCCATCGAGGGGGCCCCCGGTCGCCGCCTCCTGGCTGGGCAGCAGGCCGGCGTCGTCGAGCAGCACCGCACCCATCTCGGACACGCCCTCCTCGTCGGCCGGCGGGACGCCGCCGTCGAGCACTGCCTTGCCGATCTCCACGGGGATCTCGACGGGGTAGGTGCCGGTCAGGCAGGCGTCGCAGAAGCCCGCGCCGGGCGCACCGACGGCCTCGACCAGGCGGTCGAGCGTCAGGTAGGACAGCGTGTCGACGTTGAGGTACCGACGGATCTCCTCGACCTCCAGGTTGGCGGCGAGCAGCTCCCCCCGGGTGCCGGTGTCCATGCCGTAGAAGCAGGGCCAGCGGTACGGCGGCGAGGACACCCGCAGGTGCACCTCCTTGGCCCCCGCCTCGCGCAGCATGCTGACCATGGCCTTGGTGGTCGTGCCCCGGACGATCGAGTCGTCGACGACGACCAGCCGGCGACCCTCGATGTTCTCCCGGAGCGGGTTGAGCTTCATGCGCACGCCGAGCGCCCGCATCTCCTGGCTCGGGGCGA
>JAEZAI010000111.1 GCA_023427825.1 Actinomycetes bacterium | reverse complement strand
ACTCCATGCCGCTGGTCATGATCGGTACCGGCATCCTGTGGTTCGGCTGGTTCGGCTTCAACGCCGGCTCCGCCCTCGGCGCCAACGGCACCGCCGTCCAGGCGTTCATGAACACGTTCCTCGCCGCTGCCGCTGCCGGCCTCGCTTGGGCCGTCGTCGAGCGTCTCAAGGACGGTCACTTCACCAACCTCGGTGCCGCTTCGGGCATCGTCGCCGGCCTCGTGGCCATCACCCCGGCGTGCGGCTTCGTTTCGTCGATGTCGTCGATCTGGATCGGTCTCGCCGCCGGCGTCATCTGCTGCTTCGCCGTCCAGCTCAAGTTCAAGGCGGGCTACGACGACGCCCTCGACGTGGTGGGTGTCCACTTCGTCGGCGGTCTGGTCGGCTCGCTGATGATCGGTCTCTTCGCCGACGCCGAGTACTTCGGTGCCGAGCACATGAGCGGCCTGTTCTACGGCGGCGGCATCGACCTGCTCCTCGAGCAGGCGATCGCCAACGGCGTCACCATCGTCTACTCGGGCATCGTGACCGCCCTGATCCTGCTGGCCCTCAAGGCCACGATCGGCATCCGGGTCTCGGACGAGGTCGAGGCCACCGGCCTGGACATCGCCGAGCACGCCGAGACCGGTTACAACACCGGCGAGGCGTTCATGGAGCGTGCCAACGCCTGATGATCGCTCCCGGGCGATCGTGATCCCGCCCCGGGTCACGGTCGCCCGGAGCTCGGGCAGGTGGAGGACCCCGCCGATCCGGCGGGGTCGTTCCGCGTCCGGGGCACGGCGTTGTGCGCCGGTGTTCACGGACTCGCAACAGTTCTCCTGATGTTTCCTTGATGCTTTCTTCATAGTCTTCATGGCATGGCGGCGGTGCCGAGAGAGATCACGGGAGCGGGGCGGGTCCCCGAGCTGGAGGCGGCGCTGCCCCCCGGGATCGAGATGGTGGACTGGCCGTCGCAGTCGACGCTCCGGGACGCGCTCGCCCGGGCCGGCGTGCCACGGCTGTTGACGCTGCCGGCCGGCGTCCGGCCCCCGTCCGACCTGGCGGCCGACGAGGACTGGGTCCGGGTCCCGTGCGACCCGTCGGACCTCCGACTGCGAGCGGAGCGGGTGCTGCTGGCGGTGCGGCGGCAATCCCAGGAGTGGTCGTGGATCGACGAGCAGCGCGTGCTGCACCGGGGCGACCGCACGGCGGTGCTGACCGCGTCGGAGGCGACGGTGGCCCAGGTGCTGTTGGAGCGACCGGGGCGGGTGGTGAGTCGCAGCGAGCTGATCCGGCGGCTGTGGCCGGCCGGCGCACCGAGCGAGCGGGCGGTCGACGCCGTCGTCTACCGGCTGCGTCGCAGCTGTCAGGACCTCGGCCTGGTCATCCGGGCCGCGCGAGGTCGGGGCTTCGTGCTCGACGCCCCGACGCGCTGAGCGCCCACTCCCCCCGCCGATCGTCAGTCGCGCACGATGCGGCGGCCGCTGAGCTCCTCGATCATCACGCGGATCCACTCGTGCCGGACGTCCGGCCGGGTCCACGGTCGGACGGGCAGCTGCTCGAGCCGGTCGATCTCGTCGCTGTCGATGACGTGCTCGGCGATGCCCTTGGCGAGCACGCTCCAGCCCGTGTGCTCCATGACGTCCCAGGAGTCGATCTCCACGCACACGGGCCGGCTCATCAGTGCGCTCTCCAACTTGGAGCCGCGGCCCGAGCGGAACACCACGGTCCCGCCGTGGAGCACGTAGTTCACGGGGAGGATCACCGGCGAGCCGTCCTGGATGAAGCCGACGCGGCCGACCGACTCGGCGGACAGCAGGCGCCGGCACTCGTCGTAGGACAGGACCTCGAGGCCCGACCAGTCCAGGTCCAGGCCCGACTCGGATGCCGTGGCGTCGGTCATGGTCGACCTCCTCTGTCCGTCTGCGCCCAACGTACTCCCGCACCCGTCGGAGCGGACCTGCCGAAGGTCCCGACCCGGCTGTGACGTGCGGCCGAGGGCGACGGATGGATTCGCGGCGTTCGCGGCGCTCGGCTAGAGTGTCCCGGCGCCCTCACGGGCGCACCACCTTTCGGGGGTGGTGTAATCGGCAACACAACTGGTTCTGGTCCAGTTATTGGGGGTTCGAGTCCTCCCCCCCGAACCAGATCTGAATCGAGATCTCCGGCTCCGGCCGGCATAGGCCCCCATCGTCTAGCGGCCTAGGACACCACCCTCTCAAGGTGGCGGCACGGGTTCGAATCCCGTTGGGGGTGCTCGCTGGAATCCCCTGCAACTGCAGGGGATTCTTCGCTTTTCGGGTTCGGGCCGGTTGGGTATTGACTCTGAAAAACCCGCGAAAAACCCGCGGCCGGGTCGCGTTCGGTGGCCGGTCCGGTCCCGTTCGTGGTCGTCCGGAGGCGTTCGACCAGTCCGTCGAGCTTGTCGGCGATCGCCCGGTCGCGGTCTGCTGCGGCCTTCTGGTAGCGGATGGCGGCGGACGTCGTCGCATGGCCGAGGCGGGCCATGACCTCGCGCATCGTGGCGCCCTGCTGGGTGGCCATCGTGCCCGCTGCGTGGCGCAGGTCGTGGAAGTGGACCTCGGTCATGTCGAGTTGGCTGCGAGCGGCCCGCCACTCGCGTTGGAACCAGCCGTCGCTGATGATGCCGCCGGCCAGACCCGGGAAGAGCGGCGCCTCCGCTCCCCCGGCGGCCACGTTGGCCAGGTGCTCGTCGATGGCGTCGAGCACGAACCTCGGCAGCGTGACCACTCGTTGGCTCGAGTTCGTCTTCGGCGCCTTGCGACGCGTGCGCTTGTCGATCGCCTCGACGACGGTCAGCGTGCCATGCAGCCGGTCGTAGTGCCGGATCCGCAGGCCGCGCAGCTCGCCGTAGCGGAGCCCACCGAAGCCGGCGACGAGGATCATCGGACGGATGCGTTCGTGGGCGACGTCGGCCAGGGCCAGGACCAGCTCGGCCGGCACGTAGGGCCGCTCGCTGTGTGGGTCCGAACCGGCGCCCTTGATCCGGCACGGATTGCGCGGGATCAGCTCGTCCTCGACGGCGGTCGCCAAGACGGCCCGCATGATCCGGTAGGACCGTGCGGCACTCGACGGCACGCGTTCGCGCAGAGGGCGGTACCAGCGGCGCACCTCGTCGGGTGTGATCTTGCCAATCGGCGTCCGCCCGAACGTCGGGTACACATGCAGCTCGAGCGACTCGACATAGTTGTCACGGGTGGAGTCCGCCAACGTCCGGCCATCCAGCCAGCGCTCGGCGTAGAGGCGGAAATGGATGCGTCCACCGCTCGGATCGAACGTGACGCCGCGGCTCTGGTTCGCCTCGGTCTGCGCGGCAAACGCCTTCGCCTCCGAACGGGTCGGAAACCGGCACGACCGCTCCGGCACGCCAGGAGCCGGACGCCAACGGACCTCATACCGGACGGCACCGGTTGGTGTGGTGCGGCGAATGATCGACGCCATCGGCCGCGAACCTACCGGTCGGTCCCGACGGCGGTCTCTGCCCGTCGCCGTTCGACGTACTCCCGGACCGCCTCCACCGGGACGCGAGCGGCTCGGCCGATGTGCACCACCTCGAGCTCGCCGGCGGCGATCAGCTCGTACGCCATCGTCCGCCCGATCGACAGCAGGCGGGCCGCCTCCGGGATCGTGAGCAGGATCGGTTCGGGATCGAAGAGCGATGGTTGGTCCATGCCCACCTAAGCGCGCGTCGAGGGCCTCGACGGTCCTCCAATTCCGACGTGGTCAGACGGAGAACCACGGGTGGTCAGACTCCGGTCAAGGTCGCAGTCAAGGCGCTGGTCAAGGTGGTCGAACCTGACCACGGGCAGAAGTCAGCGGTCAGATCGACATGGCTACCCGTACTCTCGCCGGCATGTGGGAGGAACGTGAGGCGCAGTACATCCGCGCCGTCGAGGACGGCGTCGTCGACGACGCCCCTCCGAGCCGACGTCGCCGCCACAAGGTGCTCGCCGTCGACCGGGATGGCGACATCGCGGCTGTCCTCATTGCCGACCGGGGCAAGCGCCGGAACGGCCACCTCACGACCTACCTGTTCGAGAGACAGGATGGGTCCTGGGTGCCGCTCGGCGGAGGCGGCAGCGGGACCGAGGATCCTCGAACGCCAGATCGATCGACGATCGCACCACGGGAGATCGAGAACGGGAGCCGAGGAGCCAGCGGAAGCGGCCGCTCAGCGATCCGCGATGTCGTGATCCGTGTCGGCGCCGACATCGAGACGCTGCGCTGGCGGGAGCGCTACAGAACCGTCTCTCCGACTGGCTACGCCGTCGTGGTCTGGCGGGGGCGGCGGATGCCCGCCGTCAAGGCCTACGACGCACACATGCGGCTTGTGGACGAGCTCGAGGGCGTTCGGATTCGCTCGCCCTTCGCTCGTCTGCCGTGGCGTGTCCGAGTGTGTCGAGCACTCACGTCGTGGCGGCACAAGGGCGAGTGGTTCAACTACGCGCCCCGCCGTTGACGCGACCGGCCGCCGCTCTCAGGAACCTCGGTCAGAACACGGCACAGACTGGCAAGGTCCGCAAAGCGGACCCTGCGAGGACGTCAGCGGACGATGGTCGGGGGTGCGAGCGCGACGACATGACCCGGTAGGTAGTGGCCCATGTGTGTCCCCGGCAGTGGCTCATGACGGGGCGAAGTTCGGCCCCGCCCGTTGGCTCAAGCACTGGCTCGCGGAAAGGGTCCGATACGGTCTGGTCCTGGAGCCGCCGGCCAGGAGGCGCAGCCGGCGGAAGGGGTGACGATGGGTTCGGACACGTCGAGGTGTCGCGTCGCAGCACTCGCCGCGATTGCAGCTGTGCTCATGGTCGTGGGCTGCGCCCCACCTCCGCAGCCCGTCCTGGGAGCCGGTGACTGCATCCCGCAGAAAGGCGGGCGGCAGTGGATCCGCTGGGACGGCGGCTACGGCACCGACACCCACATCACGGCGTACGCAGAGCCGACGTGCACCGGTGAGAACGGCCGTCCGCAGGCGCTCATGGCGCTGACCGGCCCGGTAACCGCGCTGCCGGCGGGCTACAGCAGCTGGCTCGATGTGCCGGAGATTCCGACCCGCGACGCCTCGCTGGCGCACCTGTCAGAGATCGTCGGGCAGTGCCAGGGCGCATACGAGACGCGCTTTGGCCCCGGTGGGGTCAGGGGGATCTACGTGCAGCCGTACGGGATCAACGCTGCAGTGCCCACCAGCCTGCCGGCGAGCCTGTGGGGGTGCGTCATCACCCGCAGTGGGTCCCCCGACACGTGGCCCGAGCCGATCCCCTGGCCGTAAACCAATGGAGTTGTCGAACGGCGGTCGTCTGAGCGATGGCAGCTCTACTCGTCGTCCCAATCGGGCGCCCTCGGGGTCTGCAGTAGTACTCCTGCGAGAGCTCGCTCGTACTCGATGCGGTCGAAGGTGAAAGGGTCGAGCCCGTCAACCTTCCAGGTCACGGTGGAGTCGCTGATTTCGATGTGCGCGCTGACGCCGCAGCATTGCCACGCGCCACACCCGCCTTCGAGCACGCCGACAGACGCGCCCTCGGACAGCCACGGCAGCGGCTCTCCGAGCCAGTGCCTCGACGGCGGAGCAACTGCGTGCGTTGGGATGAGGCCTGCGCCTGCGTCGATCTTGCGTTCGACGAGTAGATCAGACAGGTCGCGCCCGTCGATCCTCACGAGAAGTTCGTCGTCAGGGATGAAGCCCTCGTCATCCCAGCCGAGGTCGTAGCGGATCAGCTCCAGCTGGTTGAACGACATCGCATGAGTCTTACCGCCGCTCCTGCCAAGCGCGCCCGGTTCGCGCTCGAGCAGTAGTGCCGGCTGCGCGCACACGTGACCTCGGCAAACCGAGCGAGCGTCGAGTGAGACGGCGCGATCAGCGAGCGACCCTCGCCGCGTGGAGCCAAGCCATTCCTGCGATGACAGCGCTGATGAACGCGATGACGGGCGACAGGACGACGACGCCAAACGCCCCTGCGAAGACCGCGCCGATCGCTCGTTCGACGACGGGCGACGCTTCATACTGCGGATCGAACATTGTGAGCATCCAGCCTGCCGCCAACGCCACGGTCGCCAGGAGGGCGAGGGTGAAGCGTCCGACGACGTAGGCGAAGCGGCGAGGAGAGGTGGGCGTGTCGCCGCTTCCCACTTGATCGCTGCAACCGTCCGAACCCACCTGCTTTGAGTCGGCGCGCCCAGTTCGAGTCTGTAGAACGGCCGCTCGATGGCGTGTAGTGCCGGCAGTGCGTCACCCCGTCGCACGTCGTGTCGAATGATCGGCCACACTTGATCTGGGGACGCAGAGGGGCGGAGGAGTACCGCCCCCTGCTTCCCCTTCAGCAGCCGGCCGCTCGCTCACAACCTTCGAGCATCCACCGGGCTCGTTGTGCCGTACCGCTGTCGGCCACGCGCACCACCTCGGCGAGTTGGCTCCTGAACGCCTCGCTGTTCACCGCTCGGGCGAGCCTGCACGCGTCGCGGAACTCCTGCCGCCGACCCCTCGGCAAGATCTCCAGCAGCATCTTCCTGACGGTCTCGGCTTGGCGCGTGGAGAGCTTCTGCTGAGCGAGCGCGCGCATCAGGTCCCGTTTCAAGTAACCCGACCACAGGCAGAAGGGATCGAGCCGCAGCCAAATGATCGCCTCGTCGATCGACTCGCGATTCGCTTTCCGGACGTCGGCCAATAGTCGCGCCGGGTCTCCGGGCAGGACCCCACGACTCATCAGGCGGTACGCGACCACCTCGGAAGAACCCTGGCCCCAGCGCCTGCCGTGGCGGGCGTTCGCGAGCGCCTTGTCGATCGTGTCCCGGGCCACGAATGTGGGCATGTCGATCGACCGCACGACTTCACGATAGGAGGCGGCACTGCCGCCGCCGTCACGTAGTAGTGCCGGATCAGATTCGCGGTCAGGCGCTCCGAGCCGCTGTGGCATTGTCGCTGCATGGATGAGTGGAACTCGAAGCACTTCTCGCTCGCGAACGCGCTTGATGATCGACCCGGCGACCTCGCCCACCTGCTTCGCCGCCTCGCTGACGCCATCGACGAGAAGGCCCTGGCTCCGAACGAGATTCTCGATGTGACGATCTCGAGCGAGGTGACCGACGATGGGCCGTGGTGGTCGGCGACGCTCTACTGGTCGCCAGCAGGTCGTGTCACGGTCGCGTAGTGCCGGCTGCACTTGGTTGCAGGCACGGGTCGCCTGGCTCAGTCGAGGGACACCGTCCATTGCTCCCCGAACTCACGCTCGACTTGGGCGGCCAGGTCCCGGGCGCGTCGGTTCAGGCGTTCCCGGACGTCTTCTCGAAAGTCGGTCTGATCGAGTTCGGCTTGCCAGCTGTCTCGACACCAGGCATCCAGTCGCTCTGCTAGTGGCGGCGATGGTGCAGGCCGATCCACGGGATCACAGTCGGGATCGAACCAGAGCGGACCTGTTCCGTGATCTTGGTAGAAGCGGATTCGGCGGCGGCCGTCCTGACGGTCAGCGCGCTGTCGCCCGTGGGTCACGACTGGACTCTACGCCTGGCACTGAACCCGCCATGGGCGACGCGTAGTGCCGCCTACGCAGCCGTTGCTTGTCGGACCAGCCACTTGACGAGATTCACCACTCCCACGCCGATCCAGAAGCCGGTGGCCAGTACACCTCCGAAGAAGGACCCACCGTCATGGACGACCAACTTGTTGATCAGGAGCAGAACGATCGCGGCCGCGATCGGCCACCAGAGTTCTCGACGGGTAAGCCCGAGGACCATCGGGGCTGCCGCCACAGCGCTTCGTTCCTCGTCCATGATACCCAGGGTGTCCTAGCCACACGCCGCCCACAACTGCTGCGAGCTGACCAGCGGAAGGGCGCACGATGTCAAGGGGCCGGCGTTTAGAGCCAGCGCGTAGTGCCGGTTCAGGGACCGAGTCGGTGACGATCAGCTCTTGGCCCGACAGCCGAGGCCCAGCGCCGACCCGACCTCAAACACGTCGTAGCCGGTGACGGTCCGGAACCCGTTCTCGTCCTCGATCCTCAGCTTGCTGGCCATGCTCAGGGCGGCGGCCTCGCTAGACACAGCACGCAGGCCGCCGTTGATGAACACCCACGTCTCGGCGCTCTCGAGCCGTTCACCCTTGTCGTCGAGCACGTCGGCCACCACGACGCGGTACGGGCCGTCGTTGTAGGTGTGGGCCTCGCCGAGGGCTCGGGCGTTGCCTTTGAGTGCCCCGGCGATCGAAGCGACATCGGCTGGGTCGGCGTCGGTGCACGGGAGCTCGAGCCCCGTCGGGGTGGGCGCAACTGTCGTGGGTGACGTCTCGCTATCGCTGCTGCAGGCACCGAGCACGAGCAGGGCGGTCACGGCCAGAACGGCCCCAAGTTCGGTTCGCTTCATCGGGCCCTCTCCTGGTCCGCGTATGTCGTCCCAGTTCTGGACGGCTGCTGCTGCCGATGTAGAGGACCGCTCGGCATGGCCGACCGACCGGCGTCATCGGGTCTCGAAAGGGAATCCGGGCCCGCACGTCGCCAACTCTGCCACAGACCGATTGCCACTCATCGACGGTAGACCTGATTCAGATCGAGCCTACGCAACGGGCCATCCATCCGACATGAAGTGCCGGCTACTGACCGTCGGTGACCTCGTAGAACATGCACGCGGTGGCGCCGAACGACTCCGCGCTGTCGAGGAGGTCGTCGTCGCTGGGCAGTTGGTTCTCGTACCGAGCTTGTGTAGCGAGAAGCCTGGGAGGAATTCCTCGATCGGCAACCGATCATCGTTGGCCATCCCGACAGACTGTCCCACCGGCACGGTTCAGGTTCGCCAGACGGCGTGACGTGTCGGCACTGCCCCCGGTACCCAGTGGCCTGTGTCCGACGTTCGGGGCATCGTTCCGAGAAGGGTGTTGCCGCCTACGGAGTGGTCTAGTTTTCAGTGACCGCCTGCGGCGTCAGCCCGGTGGGAAGAGGCAGGGCGTGCTCTGCACTACGCCCCAGGGGCAGGTGGGGTTCGACCAGATCGGGCCCAGCTTGGGGCGGGCTGTTCAGGGAACCTTCACTTCGTGTTGGTGGAGCGGCTCGCTAGACCGGAGGAGACTCCGCCGTTGGAGGTGGTGGGGTGATGCGAGTGTCTCGGTCACGACTGATCACGGTTGCAATGATCACGCTGCTTGTCGGCGTGACGGCGTGCACAGAACCGCCTACGGAGGCGACACCACGATCGGCAGTCCAGCTCCTCACGGTGGAAGCTTCGGTCACCACCTTCCACCGCGTCGTTGGTTTCCAACTGGGAATCGACTCGGAGCAGTCCGGGCCGGTGTTCCTCCTCGACCGCACCTTCCAGGCGGCGTATCCGCCCGAGCTCTGGCAGGCACCGACCGACTGGCCCGCTGTCGCCAACAGTTACCTCCTGGTTGGGGCGGCATGGCCCACAGCAGGGGAGGTCACGCTCGCCCTCGAGGCACTGCCGCAGGTGGGGCAAGGCGGCGTGAAGGTCACCGGCCCGACACTCGTCGATGACGAACTCGGGTACAGACTCGTATTCGACCAGCCCCAACCGATCCTCGCAGTCACTGGGTGTTGGACGATGCTGCCCCAAGAGGTCATGGCCGCCTACTTGGCGGAGGTGGATCAGATCGAAGCAGAGGTCGCAGCCGGCGGCAGGATCACAGCACCACCTGAGTACACCGACGTCGACGCGTGGATCGCCGACCTTCGCCGACAGGCAAGTGAGGCCCTAGGCCAGCTCGACTCAGATCGCTTCGATGAGCTCCTGCGACAAGCCCAGGAGCTTGAGCGGCGGGTGAACATTGAACGCGACCCCGACGGCGCACGTGCGGCTATTCGTGCGTCCTTCCCGCGGTGCCCGGTGGTCGAGGCCGAGGCGAGCTGATGTCGCACCTGACCCGCCCCAGCAGGAAGCGAGGACGCCGGTTGTGATCGTCCTCCGTGAGCCCGGGCGACGTGTCTGTTGCCGGATCATGTCAGTGCCGCTTGCTGCAATGTCAGGGTGAAACCGCCTCGGGGTGCGGCATTCTGTGGCCATGCCACTGCCCCTCGATGCTGCTGGGACAGCTCTCCGCCACCTGTGGTCCGCCCTTGAACGGCGCGACGCAGAGGCTCTTGGTAGCGCATACACCGAGCGGTTGCGCCAGCGCCTCGCTTTGATTGCATCGGATCGGCGAGACGATCGAGATGGCCCACTGGATGACTGGCTAGATGAAGTCGTGTTCCGCGGTGACGACCCCGCCACGGGATGCACGATCGACGCGGACCTTTGGTTCGCCATCGTGGTGTCCGCTGCCGACGCGGCCACTGGTGAGGGTGAGGCTTGGTGCATCGGGGACGGGCCAGCGGATCACTTGGCGGGTGAGTACCCCGAGACAATCGACCGACTGCATTCAGCGAGGGCCTCGCACCCCGGTGTCGACGCGATGTTCAGAGCGATGCAGAACGACTACCGATCGATGGGATATCCCGATGCTGGGTGGTGGACTGACCGAGAGTCGACGGACGGCAATCACCGAAGCGCCTCGCGAAGAAGGCGAGACGCACCGTAAGGCGGTGCCGCTGACCCACCTCGTCGCAAGGTCCTCGTCCCGGGATCACGCCGGCCGGATCCACTGTCGGACCATCTGATGGCAGGTGGACACCGCCAGGCGAGCAGTGCCGGCTGTTCATGTTCGCTGCGTGTCCGGTGCCGACCTGCTTCGAGGTCAAGTCACTCGCTTATCGACGCAGCGCCTGGAACGCTGCTTGGCATGAACCGCCTGACCTTCCGACGGATGGCCGGCGCGTACGACCTCGACACCTCGTACGAGCTCGACCTGGCCGTGCCCGTCATCGACGGTGTGCCCCTCCATGAACGAATGGCCGAGCGGTTCTACGGAATCGACGTCGAGCTGGTTGCTCCGCCGTCCAGCCACCTCCTTGGGGCACCGTCCTACGTCGAGGACGGACTACCCGTGATCCTCGACGGAGGATGCCTGGTCGCCGGGTGTTGCGGAGTGATGGTTCGCGTCACCATCAACGAGCGAACAGTCGTGTGGTCCAACTTCTTCGCGCGTGGCCAGCCCGACATTCCGGCCGACTTGAAGTTCACGTACGACCGCAACGAATACGAACGGGCGCTCTCCTCAGTATCGACGCTCGAGCCCGAGCCCTTCCCAGACGACGACTAGTGCCGGCTACGTCCTGCGCCTCCGTTCGGCCCGCGAACCACCGGCAATGAATGACGAGCAACATGACGGCGCCCCGTGCCGTGAGACGGACTTGCGACGGCTGAGGTGATGCTCCGAGCCTCGTCACAGCGCACCCGTAGGGTTCACGACCATGGCGACCGTGATGTTCGACCGTGGAGCGGCAGGGCTTGACGCGGCAGTCCCACGGCTTCCCCACGTCCGGTTCGACCCGCCGGTCAGCCTCGGCGACACCTACGTGTGCCCGCTCTGCCTGGTGGGTGTGCACCGGGATCGGGTCGGGCACCTGACCAAGGAGCACGCACCACCCCGCTCCATAGGCGGCAAGGTGATCGCACTCACCTGCGACCCGTGCAACACCGGCGCCGGCGCCATGCAGCGGCATGCTGCGCAGCGGCAGCGTTGGGAGCACTTCGCGGCTCGTTCAGACGGTGCATCCCACGACGTCGAGATCACCGGTCCCGACGGTGCTGCGGTTGCTGCCGTCGTCGAGCACCGTGGCGACGCCTTCGTGATCCTCGTCGACGACAGCCGGTCCGACCCCGCCCACCTCGACGCGCTCATCAACCGGCTCGACGCCGGCGAGACTGACTTCACGATGACCGGCGACGTCGGCTTCATCGAATCGCAAGCACAGGTATCGGACCTGCGCGACGCATACCTGGCCGCCTTCGCGCTCCTCGGCTATCGGTTCATCCTGTGGCCGGACCTCGACACCATTCGGAACCAGATCAGCACCGGCAGCCCGAACAGCTCGCTGTTCAAGGCGACCGACCTCCTCCCCGACGACTTCCTCGGCCTGCTCACTCTGAGCAGCCCGGTCCAGACTGTCTGCGCCGTCCGCCCCGGCGGCCGCTGCGTCTTCCTGCCGTGGCCGAACCAAGGGCCAGAACTCGCGGACTGGCTGGCAGCTGGCGCGCCGATCGCCGACCTCGCCGGGCGAGCCCATGAGTGGCCGACTGGGATGCCGATGCTCCTCGACTTTCCGCAATCCGATCCGGGCACCGCGTGACCCTTCGCGGCGTCTCGGGAGCGCCGCGCCCGGAAGCACCGCCGGTTCGCCCCACCGCGGCAGGTCGGCCAGTCAGCAGGGACTGGGCTCGCCGTACTTCACCGCGCCGAGGTTGGGTTCGACCTCGGCGATCGGGGCACCAGGCGCGGGGTCTTGGCTGACCACGACCCAGTTCGAGTCGATGATCTGGGAACGGCCGGCGCCGGTGGCGTCGAAGCTCCGGGAGAAGAACACGCCGGCGGTCTGGATCGTGTCCTGCGCGTCCTGGAGGTTCATGCACACGACGTTCGGCATCAGCGACGACGCCAACGTCGGAGGTGCCGTCGGCGGGGCAGACACCGTCGTTGTAGGGGCTGCGGTGGTGGGCGCTGCGGTCGTACTGGTTGCCGCTGTGGTCTTCGGGCCCGCCGTCGTCTCCGGCAGCGCACTGGTCGTGGCCCCCGTGCTCGCTGCGGCTGCTTGGGTGTCAGGCTTGTCGTCGCCTGATGCGGCGGCGCCGATCGCGACTCCGATGATGAGGACAACGAGGGCGACGAAGCCAGCGATCACCCAGATCGCCGTATTGTTGGACCTGTTCCCGCCGCCTTGCTGCGCAGATGCCTGACCCCAGACGGACGGCTGGCTCTGCGGCGGTGCCACCCAGGCCTGCTGAGGAGCAGCTGGCCCGGTCGGCGCCGATGGCACCGGCGGCACCGGCTGGGTCGGGTTGGCGTTGGGGTGCTGTTCGGGCGGATAGAACCGTCCGTCGCTCGCCTGCCACCAGCCGGGCCCCTGTGGTGCGTCCGTCATGTCGTCCCGTCGATTCCGTGTCGTCTCGCCAGCAAATTCGTCGTCAGCACAGTTGGCAGCGGCGTCGCTCAGGCACAACGCCCGGCGCCGTCCGCCTCCTTCAGTGGCGAGCAGCTACTCGGGTCAGCGCTTGATAGACGACGATCGCCCCGGCGGCGAGGAGCACCCAGCCCACTCCGCCGAGAAGGCCGCTGTCGAGGTTGCCGCCTGCAGTGGCTACGAGGAACCCTGTGACCAGCAGGCCCACGGCGAGGAACCACCGGGCCGGCAGCTGTGCTCGCCGCTCACGTGTGGCGGCGACTCGGCGGCCCCGTTCGAGCTTCGCATCTGCACGCGCCTCGTTTCGCTGCTTTCGCTCTGTCTGGCTGCGCAGCGAAGCGGCCCGACGAGCGAACGCCTGGACCGACATCTTCGTGTCGCCGTGAACGCGTAGGTATTGGACCAGGAGTGTCTCGGCTGCTGCGCCATGCTCGCCTCGTGCTGCGAGTGTCTGAGCCTCGCCAGTGAAGTCGGGAACCAGCAGCATCTGGTTGCGGATCAGCCAGACCGTGTCGCGAATTCCGGCGTCCCGATAGTCACCCACAGTCGGCGGCGGTGGCTCGACGCGGACTTTCACCTTCTTCGGGCGCCTGCGCCCCCCTATCGTCGTGCCTACGCGAACCGGCCCGACCCCGCCACTGACCCGCAAAGCCATGTGCACCTCCCTCTCCGCACGAGAGGGTAGGCGGGCACGGCGATGACGTTCCATCCGATCGAGGGTGAAGTCAAAGAGCCGTGCAGCCGGCTGTACAGGTCGGTGCGGTGCGGGCCGATGAGACCAGAGTTATGGGCAGGTCACGCCGACGCGTCGCTCTCTCACTCTTTCAACGCGCGGTGGTCGTTGTGGCGTACGGCATGGCCCTGTGGGTGCTGTGGGGCTGGATCGAGGTGGAGGGTTGGCGGCAGATTGGCGCCGACGATCTCACCACCGACTACGGACCATCGGGTGTCGTCCTGAATGGGGCGGTCGAGCTGCGGACCAACGTCGGACTTCGCCTCGTCGTCCAGCTCCTGTTCATCCTTGTCTGGCTGATCCCCAGCCTCTGGCTCCTGCGCCCACGAGCGGAACAGGAACGAGTCGAGGTCGACGCACCGCCATTCGTCAACGACGGCGACTGAGGCGACGAGAAGCCGGCATTACATCCGTCGTCTGAGCGGGCGGCCCGTCGGACTCCACGGACACGAGCGTGGACCGCACGATCCGCCTGTGTCACCATCGAGACGGCGAGGAGGCGTCGTGGATCGCAAGACGATGATGGAGACGGCGGGCGTCACGGTCCTTATCGTCGGGGTTGGCGTTCCGCTCTACGCCGCCACAGTCAACACGTGGGGGAACACGGGACGGGTGGCGTACGTCGGCGGGATGGTCGCGCTGTCCTGGGGCGGGTTTGCCTACCGTCGCATCCGGTACGGCAAGCCAGACCCGGACCCCTTCGCCGACGCTCGAGGCGATACCGGTTCGTAAGGGAGCCGGCACTACTCGTCGGTCTCGCCGTCGCTCGACCAGTAGAGGCCGGCCACCAGCGCGACCCAACAGCGGCGAACTCGAACCGAATCAGTGGAATGCCTCCTCCGGGGTGACGTCTTGTTCGATCGCCGAGACAGTCGGCCAACGCGTCACGAAGGCGATCGCGTCCTGTCGATCGGCTGCGGTGGCAAGGCAATCGAACTTGAGGAATACCAACCGGCGATCGTGGTCGGGAACCAAGGTTTGGATCGCCCCACCGCTCGCCGCGCCAGGTGCGCCCTCGGCTCCGATGTACTCGACGAACTCCTCGACGCCCTGCACGGTGGTGTCCAGCTTGACCGCAACATCGACTGGTTCATCGGGGTAGTACCGGTCCCTGCCCCCGCACGCGTCCGAGGGCGGCGGCTGACTGGCGTCCAGACCTTCACCACACGACGTGCCGACCACGCCCACCGCACCGAGGAACAAGGCCCCGCCCAGCAGTCGAGCTGAGCGTCTCCAGTTCCGACGAGTAGTTGAGTCCGTACGATCGGGCATTAGGTCGTATCGGCCCGCTCCTACAGCGACTGGACACATCGGCCCGAAGGCCACTGCCCTCCCGTCGCACTGCCGGTATTGCGTGCCTCCGGCACTTCGCGCCGTACAGGCGGGCGCCAACGACCGTGCGACCAGGAGCGTCCAGCCGCTTCGTCTCTGGGCGGAGCAGTGCGGGCCTAGGGATGGTGAGGCGAGTCCCAGCCGTCAAACTCGTCCCCTGGTGTCGACACGCAGGCCACCACTCGGCCGTGAGCTTCGTCCATGAAGATCAGGTAGTGCCGGGCGCCTCGGATCATGGCGAACGAGCCGATCTTTGAGGTCCGGGCAAACTGCTCGACCGCTTCGGACAGGCCGCGAGCGTCGAGCCCGATCCGACGGACGTGCTCGTTTCTTTGCTCGTAGATTCGAGCCAGATCGGCGCCGTCCGCTTCGCTGTTGGGGAAGTACTCGACGATGGCCTCCGACAGGAGTTCGTCCGCCGCAGCGAGGGCCTCGGTGGTGCCGAGTGTTCGCAAAGAGCGTTCGAGGTGCCTCCGTTCCACGCCGGTGAGTTTCTCATCCACTGTCGCTCCACACCCTCGATCCGCCGACCGGTACAGAACGCCGGGAGATGGGCCACTCCTCGTCGGGCCGGTGTAGATCCGGCATTTCGTGCCGGTGTGCCATCCAGTGCCCAGAACTCGGTGACGAGCGTTCACCTCAGCTTTACCCAGAAGGGGGTCAGCGGCTGATCAACTGACTCGGTGGCGCGCTGGCACTGGAAGCGCCCTCGATCGGCGGGGGCGCCATGAGGTTCATCGCAAGGCCTCCGAGCCCACGATCGGTCTTCGGACGCTTGCGGTCGCGTCGACGGAGGTCGTTGCGGGCTGGGGCGGCCTGATCCCGTGAGAGAAGACCGACCGTCGTGGTGGGGGTCGCTCACCGTAGCCCGCAGCGACGGACCACTCGAGGAACCGGACGCTGATTCGGGCTGGTGGGCGTACCGCCGGGCGATCGCGTCGGCGGCAACGCTCGTTGCCCTGCTCGGCCTAGTCGCAGGCTGGGCTTGGGACGGCTCACGCGAGGAGTTCATCACGCTCAGCGTGCTGATCGCCCTGGCATGGACACCGGCGTTGCTGATCCCGTCCCGGTGGTTCCGGCCCGTCGCGCTGACCACTTGCACCGTGGGCGTGTTCTTCCTTCCGTACCTCCTCATCGCGTTCAGCCCGGTGCTGATGGCGGTGCCGTTCCGCCAGCCGCCGTTCCCGGTTCGCCGCACTTACTGCATCCTCGGCATTGGCGCTGTGGTCGCAGCGCTTGGAACCGCAGCCGTGGCTGTTACTTGGCCGACCCAGCAGGGGGTCACCATCTGTGCGACTGCTGAAGGTCTGGAGGCGGAGCCGCCACCCTGGATGGAGCCCTCTGGCACCGGAGAGTGGACCTACCCGGAGGAGATGCAGTCCTTCTGGACGGTTGACGGAGGCGTCCAACTCGTCTTCGAGCCACGCACGCCCGCTGCGACGATCCGGAGGCTTGAGGACCGGTTGCGCAGCGACCCTCGGATCACAGCAGTGCACGATGGGCTGACGCGTTGCCAGACAAGCTGACCCGATGCTTTTCACCGTGGCGCGACGTAGAGGGAGTAGAAGGGCCACTACATACCGGGTTCCGCAGTCGCAGCGACGCTCACCGACCGGCCTTAGCACTCGTCCGCTGTCTGGAGTTGGCTGCGCCTGCGCCGATAGATCGTCCAGACCGGCTGGTCCTCACCGTGGTCGAGCTTCCGTGCTCGCCCCCGAGCGCCGTCGTCGCGAACCAGAAAAACCCGCGAAAAACCCGCGGTCGCTGCGATTCGGACTCGTTCGCTGACATCCGGTCATCGCGAAACCCTTGGAATTGCAGTCGTCTGCGTCCGTCACCATCCGTAGAAGTCGGCCCATGGGTCGCTCTCAAGGTGGCGGCACGGGTTCGAATCCCGTTGGGGGTGCTCGCTGGAATCCCCTGCAACTGCAGGGGATTCTTCGCGTAGCGGGCTCGCGTTGCGCCACCGACCATCAGTGCGGTCGGCGGCGCCACCACGACACGAACGGCTCAGAGGATCCCGTCCTGCGCGGCGGCGCGGATGGTGGGCACCGTCGGCCGGAAGCCGAAGGTGCGGAGCAGCGTGCCGTCCATGCGTCCCGACCACGGACTGCTGAGCGGCTCTGCACTGGCTGCGACGGGGTTCCCCCCGAGCCGGGCCATCTCGTAGACGGTCACGTCCGCATCGTCGGTGACGTTCACGATCCGTCCGTCCGTGACACCGGACAACGCCAGCTCGATCACCGCAGCGACGTCTCGGTGGTGCGCCACGGAGTAGGTGTGGGCAGGGTGCAGGCCGAACCGCTCGGCGAGTCCGCCCAGTGAAGCGAGATGGCCGTCGCCGTCGCCGTAGACGAACGGCAGCCGCAGCACGCACCAGGACAGACCGCTGTCACGGACGACCTGCTCGGCGGCCACCTTGCTGGCTGGATAGGCGAGCGTGGGCGAACAGGCGTCGGTCTCGAGAGCCGGCCGAGCGGCATCGGCGTCGTAGACGTTCCCGGTGCTGGTCATGATGAACCGGGCCCCGGGGGCGTGCGAGCGGACGGCGTCGACGAGGTTGCGCGTCCCGTCGAGGTTGGCGCGCCAGATGGCGTCCTCGTCCTCGGTGCGGAACAGCGCCGCAAGGTGGACGATGGCGTCGATGTCCTCGACCGCCGCCTTCAGCGAGTCCGGATCCGCGAGGTCGCCTCGCACCGCCGTGGTGCCGGTCGGGAGGTCGTGATCGGACCGGACGAGCGCCCGGCATTCGAAGCCGGACGCGGTCAGGCGCGGTAGCGCCCGAGATCCGACGAGCCCGCTGGCACCGGTGAGCAGTACACGTGTCATGATGGTTCCTCTATCTGATCGTCAGTTAGTCTGATGATCAGCGTAGCAGTACGCTGCCCGAGGTGACGAGAGAATCCGATCTCGGACCGCGCCTCAGCACGCGGCTGGGCTACCTGCTGAAGCGGGCCTTCCTCGACCTCGAGGAGCTCCACCGGGAGTACCTCGACCCGTTGGGGATCAACGGCCGCGAGCTCTCGGTGCTGTTGCTGCTGGACGCTCGGGAACCCGAGTCCCAGCAGGAGACGGCCGAGCGGCTGCAGGTCGACCGCACCACCATGGTCGGCCTGCTCGACGGGCTGGAGGCCAAGGGGCTCGTCGCCCGCCAGGCCGATCCCCGCGATCGTCGCCGCAACGTCGTCGCGCTGACCGCCAAGGGTCGCCGCACGCTGGAGAAGGCCATCCGGGCCAGCGACGAGGCCGAGGACCGTCTGCTCGACGGACTCGACAAGTCGGAGAAGACCCAGTTGCGAGCGCTGCTCGCCCGCCTGGGTGCGGACGGACGTACGGACGCCTGATCCGGCGGGCGACGTCGCCCTGTGGCGCCCCCGCGTCTCGCCAGCCACACGAGCGGAACGCGCTCGGTCCCGTCGGCAGACCTTGCGAGTGTTCGAACGGCCATTTCTGCGTGCCGTTCTACATGTCGGGTGTGCTTCGCCGATACGAGCGCGGGGCCCGATGTGGGCGCCGGATCGGAGCACCATGACCTCGACGCCTCGCACTCGCCGGGTGGCCCTGTGCTGTGTCGCCGCCGTCGCGTTGGCAACAGCGGCGTGCTCGAGCACGACCACGACAGCGGACCCGCCACCGGACACGGCCAAGACGGCTGCGCAGGACTCGCCCGCCTATCTCTTCGTCTTCGACGGGCGCGACGCCGAGGCAGCTCCAGTGCCCGGCGAGCCGGGCAGCTTCACCTTGACCGTCCCGATCACCCTCGGCAACGAGCTGGTGACCTGGTTCACCGACCGTCCCGTGAGAGATGCCGGCCACATGACGATGGCGTCGTTCGTGGACCTGTGGAAGGACGCCGGTGACGACAGCTTCACGGCGGACCCGCCCAACGTCGCCATGTCCTTCGATCAGACGACCGTGGTCGCGACCATGACCGCTCCCAGGATCGACACGACGCCGGATGGCGCCGAGTCCTTGGTCACCACGATGACCGTGGTGAAGGGCAAGGCGCTCGAACAGCTGGCCAAGAGCGGGAAGTTCCTCGCCGCCCATGCCGAGCGCGCGCAAGGTACGACGCTCCCTGGCGCGGTGACGTTGCCGTCGGTCAGCGTGTTCGTCGACGACTCCACGGTGTGCAGCGGCTGGCAGCAGTGCTGCCAGAAGGCGAACAGCGCCCAGAGCGGCAGCTGCACGGTGACTCGACCACGGTGACGACGCGGTTCCAACGTCGGTTTGAGGTGCTGGCAGATCTCCCCTCCTGCAACTGCTGGGGTTGATCGTCTTCGAGCGCGCCGCCGCCATGTGGGAATGGGGTGCGGTCGAACGTGTGTCGACCGGACTGCTCTGCACTCAGTCGGGCTGCAGCCGTCCGGGCGGCAGATGCTGCGGGTCGCCGAGCACGTGGCCCGGGAGGACGACGAGTGCCGACTCGGCGATGCCCCCTGCCCGTCGCGTCACGCCGAGGCGATGGCTCCGATGGCGACGACCACGATCCCGAGGATCATCGGCACCGTGACGAGCCAGCCCAGCACCTGACCGGCGCGGGCGGCGCCCCGGCCGCGGGTCGGGATGCGCACGTCGTCGTGGCGACGCATGGCGATGTTGCCGAACACCACGGCGAGCGGGCCCGTGATGATGGCGATCGGAGCGAGGATGCCGCACCAGAGCGCCGCGACCGACCACGGTTCGGTCGGTGCGTCGGGCCCCGACACCACGGTGAGCGAGAACTTGTCGTACAGGGTCTGGTGCCGGCGGTCCCAGAAGAACCACAGCCACGGCAGGGCGTAGCCCACCAACACGAGGACGACCCCGATGGCGATCGGCGCGACAGGCGGGTCGACGTCGTCCGCTCCCCCGAAGGTGGCCAGGATGATCACGACGGCCGGCAGCGAGAGGACCAGCGGGAGGAACCCGGCGAGCAGCGCTCGCCAGAACGCCTGGGCTCGTCCGACGCCGTCGCCGGCGACGTCGTCGATCCGCAGCTTGGCGATGCCCATGCCGACGCTCGCGCCGCGCCGCGCCATCCGCCCGGGGACGAGGCGCCACCAGATCCAGAAGTTCACGATCGCGTAGACCGCGAGCACCGCGTAGACCAGGGCGACGTTGTCGGGGCGGCACCCCGTGCCGAGCATCTGACCGGAGCCCGTCGTGGTCCAGTTGGTGCAGCTGGTCGGATCCACGCTCGACGACGACCCGATGAGCGCCAGAAGTCCGTACGTCACGAGGACCACCGGCAGCTGGACCACACCCACGATGAAGCCGTCGAGGATCAGGCCACCGAGCCGGTCCGAGAACGCGGCCGGGGCGAGGGACGGTCCCGAGTGCCACCTGTGTGGCGCCGGCGGCACCGCCCCCCGGGGGGCGGCACCCCCCCACCCACCCCCCCCCC
>JAEZAI010000097.1 GCA_023427825.1 Actinomycetes bacterium | reverse complement strand
GCCTCGGGCTCGGCCGGAGCCTGGGCCGGTGCGTCCTCGGACGGCGCCGCTGCCGCTGCCGGTGCGGCGGCCTGGGGCGCCTCGACCTCGGCCTCGGGCGCCGCGACCTCGGTGGACGATGCTGCCTCTGCAGCCGGCGTCGCTGCCGCTGCCGGTGCGGCGGCCTGGGGCGCCTCGGCCTGCGGCGCCGCTTCGTCGGGAGCCTCGTCCGTGGGCGCCACGCCCTTCTGGCCGTCGCCCTTCTGACTGTCGCCCTTCTGGCTGTCGCCCTTGGAGACACCGCCCTTGGGACCACCGGCGCGGCCGCCACCCTGCTTGCCCCGAGGCGGGCGACGACGCTTCGCCGCCGCGGCCTCGGACGGATCCACGCCGAACAGCTCGGCGACCTTCGGCACCCGGTCGGCCACACGTCGCACGGCCTCGAGCAGGTCCTCGGTGGGCGTCTCGGGGCGACCGGCAGGGGCGACCTGCTGGCGCACGGGCGAGTACGCCAGCGCGTCGACCGCGGCCGCCCACAGCTCCTGGTTGGTGCCCGGCGTCAGGCCCTCGGACACGGCGGTGACGAGTCGCGCCGACAGCTCGGCGGGCACCGGCGTGCCGGCCTTGGGCGGGCGGGAGCTCAGGCGGAGAGCCCGCACGAACCGCCCGGCCTCGAGGTTGGCCGTGATGTCGGCCAACCAGTTGGTGTGCTCCTCCTCGACGCGACGGGTGAGACCCGAACGGAGCTGCTCGAGCATCTCCCGGGCCTCGTCGTCGTGGGTGGCGCCGTCGCCGGCCACCACCACCGAGCGGAGGTCGCGCAGGTCGAGCTCGTCCAGATCCGCGATCGCCGCGGCGGCCCGGTCCTTCCACTCCGCGTCGCGGAGCTTCGGGTAGAGCGCCTCGGCCATGGCCACGACCTGCTCGGTGGGGACCTCGGGCTGGTTCTGGGCGCGGGCCTGCTCGTTCTGCTTGGCGATGGCCTCGCGCACGGCGGGCACGCCACCTCGCAGCACCTGGTCCGCGATCGGACGCTGCTCGGCCGGGACCTCGTCGATCACGGCGTTGCGGAACGCGCGACCCGGGCGCAGGCGCTTGGGCTTGGGGCGCTCCGGCACGTCGGGACGCGGGCCACGGGGGCGGTCGCCGCGGGGGCGGTCACCTCGATCGCCCCTGTCCCGGCTGTCCCGGCGGTCCCGACGGGGCCCGTCGCCGTCGCGGTCACGCCCGCGACCCCGGCCTCGGCCCTCGCCGCGCCCACGGGTCACGAGCTGGGTCGTCACCAGCGGCTCCTCGCGGCCGGAGCCCTTGATCTCGAGCAGCTCGGGCTGCTTGCGCTCGCCCTTCGGCGGCAGGACCCCGGTGATCTCGATGCCGTCGATGAGGAACTCGGCGTCGGCCCGCAGGACGTCGCCGACCTTGGCACCGCCGGGCAGGAGCGCACCGTCCATCTCGCCCTTGGGCTGCTTGGCACCGGCTGCACGCCAAGTCCAGGAGCCATCGGGGCGTTCAGAGGTCAGCTCGATCTCGAGTCGGCGGGACATGGCCGCCAAGCTAACGGACGCCCTTCGATCTCAGGAAGCTGGAACGAGCCGGGTGCGTGCCAGCATGGGCGGGTGAGCGACACCTCCGGACCGCAGACCCTCATCGTCACCGGCGTGACCGGCCAGGTGGCCGAGTCGGTCGCCACGTCGCTGGCCGGCGCGGGCCACCGCGTGACCGGCGTCGCCCGGTTCAGCGACACGCCGGCACGCGAGCGGCTCGAGGCCGCAGGCGTGGAGTGCGTGACCGCGGACCTGGTCGCCGCCGACTTCGCCGACGTGCCCACCGGCGTCGACGCCCTCCTCAACTTCGCCGTCGTCAAGACGCAGCGCTGGGATCTCGACCTCCGGGCCAACGCCGAGGGCATCGGCCTGCTCATCGGCCACGTGCGCCCCGGGCGGGTGCTGCACTGCTCGTCGACCGGCGTGTACGACCCCGCCGGCTCGACCGTGCTCGACGAGTCGGCCGCGCTCGGCGACAACCATCGGCCGATCATGCCCACGTACTCCATCGCCAAGATCGCTGCGGAGGAGGTCGTCCGCACGATGTGCCGGCTGCTCGACGTCCCCACGACGATCGCCCGGCTGAACGTGCCGTACGGCGTGGGGCCCGACGGCTCGCCCCGCGGCTGGCCGGCGTTCCACCTGGCGATGATGCAGGCGGGCATGGCCATCCCCGTGCACCCCGACCGGCCGAACATCTTCAACCCGATCGATCTGGGCGACATCGCCGGCACGGTGCCGGCCCTGCTCGGCGCCGCGAGCGTCCCGGCGACGATCGTCAACTGGGGCGGCGCGGAGCAGGTCTCGCTCGAGGAGTGGTGCGAGCACCTGGCCGCCCGGTGCGGCTACACCGCCACGTTCGAGGAGACGGAGTCGACGATCGGCGGCGTCACCGTCGACCTCACGCGCATGACGTCGATCACCGGACCGACCACCGTGGCGTGGAAGGACGGCTTCGACGCCCTCGCCGACGCCTGGCTCGCCACGCAGCCCTGACGCCGACCACCGAGCCGGTGCGCCCGGACGGCTGCGTCAGTGGCCGACGGCGTCGAGCAGCGCGTTCTCGAGCACCTCGGCCAGCCCGGGGTGCGCCCAGATCTGCTCCTTGGCCACGCGCTCGGCGGTCAGACCGAACGTCATGGCCTGGGCGAACTGCTGCATGAGCGTGGCCGCCTGCGGCCCGATCACGTGGCCGCCCAGGATCAGCCCCGTCTCCGCGCAGACGAGGACCTTGGCGAACCCGCTGCGGTCCTCGAGCGACCAGCCGTACGCGGTGTCGCCGTACGCACGCCGGCCGACCTTGTAGGGCTGGCGGCGCTCCTGGAGCTCGGTCTCGGTCTCACCGACCGAGGCCACCTCTGGATGCGAGAACACGGCGTGCGGCACGACCCGCTCGTCCAGGTGCAGGGGGTCGTCCGGGTGGATGACGTTGTGGGAGACGACCTTGGCCTCGCGGTTGGCGAGGTGCTTGAGCTGCAGCGGGTTGCGGATGTCGCCGAGCGCCCACACGTCCGGGGCGGTCGTGAGGAGCGTGTCGTCGGTGATGACGTAGCCGTCCTCGTCGAGCTTCACGCCGGCCACCTCGACGTCCAGCTCCGCGCCGTTCGGACGGCGGCCGGTGGTGACCAGCAGCGCGTCGCCGGTCACGTCGGTGGGGCAGTCGGGTCCGTGGTGGCCCGGCGCGGGGGAGAGCTGCAGGCGGAACTCGCCGCCCGAGTGCTCGACACCGACGACCTCGGTGCTCAGGTGCAGCCGGGACCGCCGGCCGAACTCCCGCGTGAAGCGCTCGGACACGTCGGGGTCCTCGTGGCGCAGCATCCGCGGGCCGCGGTGCACGACCGTGACGTCGCAGCCCAACGACCCGAACACGTGGCCCATCTCCGCGGCGATGAAGCCGCCGCCGATCACGACCATGTGCTTGGGCACGGCGTCGACCCGCATGATCGTGTCGGACGTGTGGAACGGCGTGCCCGCCAGACCGGGCAGGTCGGGGATCACCGGAGAGGCGCCGGCGGCGAGCACGATCTTCTCCGCGGTCACGTCGGTGGTGGAGCCGTCGGGGGCGGTCACCCGCACGGCCCGCTCGCCGGTGAAGCGCGCGTCGCCGGTGAACACCGTGGTGTCGGCCTGACCTCGCCGGTACTCCTCGCCGCCCTGGGCGATCGGGTCGATGCGCCCGAACGTGCGGTCACGGATGGACGGCCAGTCGACGCGCGGCGGCTCGAAGTGCACGCCGAGCGCGGCGGCCTCCTGCGCCTCCACGACCCGGTTCGCCGGCATCACGAGCATCTTCGAGGGGATGCATCCCCGGTTGAGGCAGGTGCCCCCGAAGGCGGAGCGCTCCACGATCCCGATCGTCAGGTCGTCGTACTCGTGGGTGGGGATCGAGTTGCCCGATCCGGTGCCGATGATGAGCACGTCGACGTGGGCCGAGGAGGGGGGCGTCATGACGATCGAGCCTACGGCGGAGGTCCTCGCGACGGCCGGGCGCCGAGCGTCGTGCTCGCACCGTCACCGGGGCGGACCGCCGGGGGAGCGGCCGTCGCCGTCCACGTCCGGGCGCCGGTCGGGGTTCCAGAACTGCAACGCGTTACAGTTTCCCGTCCCGCCCGGGTCTCCCGGGCCACGATCGCACGAACCACGGCGAGCCCGACCGAGCCAGGGGGAACAGATGCACATCGCGTACACGGAGGAGCAGCAGCGCCTCCGCGACGAGCTGCGGCACTACTACGACGACCTGTTGACCGACGAGGTCAGGGAGCTGCTCCACAAGGAGGCCGGCGTCGGCCCGACGCACCGCCGCATCGTGAAGCAGATGGCCGAGGACGGCTGGCTCGGCATCGGCTGGCCCGAGGAGTACGGCGGCCAGGGCCGGAGCCAGATGGAGCAGTTCATCTTCTTCGACGAGTCGATGCGCTCGGGCGCCCCGGTGCCCATGCTGACGATCAACACCGTCGGCCCGACGATCATGCAGTACGGCACCGAGGAGCAGAAGGACTTCTTCCTCCCCAAGATCCTCGCCGGCGACCTGCACTTCTGCATCGGCTACTCCGAGCCCGGCGCCGGCACCGACCTGGCCTCGCTGCGCACCAAGGCCGTCCGCGACGGCGACGAGTACGTCATCAACGGCCAGAAGATGTGGACGTCGCTCGCCTCCGACGCCGACTACTGCTGGCTCGCCGTCCGCACCGATCCCGACGCCCCGAAGCACAAGGGCATCTCGATGATCATCGTCGACATGCGCTCGCCGGGGATCACGGTCGATCCGCTGCACCTGCTGTCGAGCCACGACATCAACGCCACGTACTTCGACGACGTGCGGGCCCGTGCCGACTGGCTCGTCGGCGGCGAGAACAACGGCTGGGGCCTGATCGTCAACCAGCTCCACCACGAGCGCGTGACGCTGTGCTCGCCGGGTCTGCTCGAGCAGTCCTACACCGAGGTCCGCCGCTGGGCGCAGGAGACGGTGAACGCCGACGGCTCCCGCCCGGTGGACCAGGAGTGGGTGCGGCTCAACCTGGCCCGCGTCCACGCCGGACTGGAGTTCCTGCGCCTCATCAACTGGAAGGTCGCCTGGACCGCCACCGAGGGCCACCTCGACGTGGCCGACGCCTCCACGATCAAGACGTTCGGCACCGAGTTCTACCTGGAGGCGTTCCGGCTGCTGATGGAGATCCTCGGCCCGTCCGCCTACCTGGAGCGCAACTCCGTCGGCTCGGTCCTGAAGGGCCGGCTCGAGGGCAACTACCGCAGCCTGCTGATCCTGACCTTCGGCGGCGGCACGAACGAGATCCAGCGCGACCTGATCGGCATGTTCGGTCTGGGCCTGCCCCGGGCGCTGCGCAACTGACGCGGCGGCACCCCGAGACACGACCAGACGAACGCACGAGGAGACGAACGACATGGACTTCCGCTTCAGCGAGGAGCAGCAGGCGATCGGCGACCTGGCCGGCCAGGTGCTCGCCGACCGATCCACCCACGAGCGCCTGCGGGAGCTCGAGCGCGGCGACGGCCCGCGCTACGACGCGGAGCTGTGGGCCGAGCTCGCCAAGGTCGGCGTGCTCGGGGCCACCATCCCCGAGGCGCACGGCGGCGCGGGCCTGGACCTCATCGCGCTCGGCGCGGTGCTCGAGGCCGCCGGCCGCACGGCCGCGGCGGTGCCGCTCTGGGTGACGCTCGGCCTGGGCGTGCCCGCCATCGCCCGCTTCGCACCCGACGGCCTGGCCGCCGACCTGCTGGGCCGCGTCGCCAACGGCGAGCTGGTGCTGACCGCGGCGTGGCACGAGCAGGACGCGGAGCCGCTGGTGCCGACCACGATCGCCAGCCGCAGCGGCGACGCCTGGTCCGTCAGCGGCACCAAGATCTGCGTGCCCGCCGGTGTGATCGCGGACGCGGTGCTCGTGCCCGCGGCCATCGAGGAGGGCGGCTCGGTCGGCCTGTTCCTGGTCGACAAGGGCGAGGGGGTCGGCGTGGAGCCGCAGGTCACCACGCTCGGGGACCCGCAGGCCGCGCTCCTGCTGGCCGACGCGCCGGCCACGCTGATCGCCGAGGGCGCCGAGGCGCTGCGGTGGGCGTACGAGCGGGCCATCGGCACGCAGTGCGCCGTGGCCACGGGTGTGTGCGACGAGGCGCTGCGCCTCACCGCCGACTACACCAAGGAGCGCAAGCAGTTCGACGTGCCGATCGCGTCGTTCCAGGCCGTGGCGCACCGCGCGGCGGACGCCTACATCGACACCGAGGCCGTCCGGCTCACCACGCACCAGGCGCTGTGGCGGCTGGGCATCGACGAGCCGGCGTCGGCCGAGGTCTCGACCGCCAAGTTCTGGGCGGCGTGGGGCGGCCAGCGCGTGGTGCCCGCCGCGCAGCACCTGCACGGCGGCGTCGGCGTGGACCGGGACTACCCGCTGCACCGGTGCTTCCTGCAGGCCAAGGAGCTCGAGCTGCAGCTCGGCGGCGCGACGCGTCAGCTCCTGTTGCTCGGCGAGATCATCGCCAACGAGCCGGTCTGAGGACCTGCCGCCGGAGTCGGCTCAGGCCGCGACGCGGTCGAGCAGGCGGTCGACCCACCCGATGTCGATCACGGGTGACCGATCGCCCGCGGCTCCGGCGCGCCGACCGCGCTTCGGACGTCGGTCGGACTCGCTGAGGACCGCGGGCACGTAGTCGTACGGCAGCCCCTTGCACGCGGCCATGTAGTAGATCGCCGGGTCGAGCGTGACGTCGTCCAGGAGCTCGACGACGTGGGCCCGGTGGCTGAACAGGCAGCCGGCCAGACCGTCGTCCGCGGAACCGACGACCACGTCGGCGTCACGCAGGATCGCCAGCAGCTCGGCCGGAGCGAGCGACGCAGGATCGAGCGGCTCGATCCGGTGCCGCTCCAGCACGGCGAGGAGGTCGCCTCGGTTCTCGGCCCGCCGGCCGACGCCCGAGTTCAGGAAGACGCGTCGCGGACCGTGCGCCGCGCACGGCAGCGGGACCTGGTCGCACCAGCGACGGAACCAGCTCGGGACCGCGCCGGCGCCGGGCCGCGTCACGAAGTTCGGCAGCACCACGCGGTCGGCGGTGATCGGCTGGCCCGGGTCGACCTCCTGCAGCTTCACGCGCCGCCCGCCGAGGTGGTCGAGGAGGGCGGTCTCCATGTCGGTGAGGGGGCCGTCGTGCAGCACCGACATGTTGCCGAGCCGGCCCAGCGCGGGATGGATCAGCAGCCCGGCGCGGGGCAGGTCGTCGACGAGCGTGTGGTACGTCGAACGGAGCGGCGACCTGAAGATGGCCACGGTGCCGTCCATGTGGATCGGCGACCGCCGGAGCTCGGAGTCGTCGAGTGGCACGCGACCGACCATCGACGTGGTCGCGCTCTCCGCCACGATGCGACCGTCGGCGCTCGTCACGACCCCGCAA
>JAEZAI010000066.1 GCA_023427825.1 Actinomycetes bacterium | reverse complement strand
TGCAGGCCGACGAACAGCTCGGGCTCGCCGTCGCCGTCGAGCGTGGCGACGCCGCGGCGGCGCATCCAGACGATCGAACGGTCGCAGTGGTGGTAGCGCACGAGCGCGTCGAACGGCGTGGACGGATCGGCAAGGTGGGCGAGCGCGAGCCGGCGCGTGTTCTCGATGTCCTCGCGCACGACCAGTCGCAGGATCTGGTCCGACGTCAGCTCGGTCCCCGGGTCGAACCCCAGGGCCCGGGCGAACCGCTCGCTGGCCCACGTCTCACCGCCGTCGAGCTTGGTGATCCAGACGCCGTCGGTGGAGCCGATCTCCAGGACCCGCAGCAGTGAGCGGGCGTCCATCCGATCGACGAGCTGCGCGGCGAGATCCGGGCCGGACGATCCGGTCGCCGTCGGATGCGGGGTCTGTGCCATCGGTTCCTCTCCGCGCTGCGCCCCTTCCGGTTGTCCCTTCGGCCGCTCCGCGGAGGGACGTGAGCAATCGTTGACCCGCACGGTCAGAAAGGGTCGTTCGCTCCATGTCGGCGCGAACGAGGTTCAGGAGCGGTCGCCGGAGCGAGCGGCATCCGAGGTGGGTCCTCGGGACCGTCGCGGTGGAGACTCTCCCGCCGTGGAGGTCCTGCTGGTCGTGAACGACACCGCATCGTCGGTGACCCCCGAGCGGCGGGACGAGGTCGAGCGTCGCCTCGCGCAGCGTCACGACGTGCGGCTGGCCACCACGACGCACCGCGGCCACGCCACCGAGCTGGCCCGCGCCGCGGTCGCCGACGGGGTCGACTGCGTGGCGGTCCTGGGTGGCGACGGCACCTTGAACGAGGCCGCCAACGGGCTGGTGGGCACCGACTGCGTGCTCGCGCCGTTGCCGGGTGGGTCGACCAACGTCTTCGCCCGGTCGATCGGGTTGCCGAACAACCCGGTCCGGGCGGCGGAGCGGGTGAGCCTGACGCTGGAGCGGGGTCGGACGGAGCGGATCGCCGTGGGAGAGGTGACAGCCTCGCGGCCCGAGGGAACGCCAGCCTCCCGGCCGGAGGGAACGCCAGCCTCCCGGCCCGAGGGAACACCAGCCTCCCGGGCGTTCCTGTGCCACGGCGGGATCGGGTGGGACGCGGTGCTGGTGGAGCGCGTGGAGCGACGGGGCCACCTCAAGCGGCACGCGACCGTTCCCCTCTACGCGTGGGCCGGGATCGAGGCCTTCTTCTCCGGCTACGACCGGCGTCGCCCGCACATGGCCGTGACCGTCGCCGGGCGGACCGTGCCCGACGGGTACTTCGCGCTGGTCATGAACAGCGACCCCTACACGTTCGCCGGCCGCCGCCCGTTCCGCGTGGTGCCGTCCACGGGTCGGCACTCGGGGCTCGGGGTCGCCACGCTGACGAGCCTGGCGCTGCCGGTGTTCCTGCGCTCCGCGGCGCAGGCCCTCGGCCGGGGCGTGCGCCCGGACCGGCACGTCTGGATCGACGAGGACGTGGCCGAGGTGGAGGTGGTGGCACTCGGCACGCCGCTGCCGTTCCAGGTCGACGGCGACCACCTGGGTCCGGCGGAGCGGCTGCGGTTCCGGTCCGTCCCGGACGGGCTGTCGATCGTGGCGCTGCCGACCTGACCGGCCTGCCTCGTCGCCGTGCGGCCGGACCGGTCAGGACGAGAGGGCGGCGACGAGCCGACCGGGCGTGTTGGTCACGATCCCGTCGACGCCCAGTGCCACCAGCTCGGACCAGCGGGCCGGATCGTCGACGGTCCACGTGTTCACGACCAGTCCGAGCGAGTGGCAGTCCTCGAGCAGCTCCTCGGTGACGAACGGATCCCAGGGGTGCAGCGCCTCGTGGCCGCCGTCCGCCGTCTGCTCCACCGCGTCGGTCTGGGCGTTGAGGTCGAAGACCAGGTAGCCGGTCCGCAGCCCGGGATCGAGCTCCTTGGTCCTCGTGATCGTGGCCAGGTCGAAGCTCGACACGAGGATCTGGTCCCGCACGGCGTCGTCGAGCCCGGCGAGGACCTCGAGTGTGGCGTCGACGACCGCAGGTCCGCCCGGGCCGTCGGCCAGGTCGCCCTCGCTGTTCTTGATCTCGACGTTGACCCCCATGCCCCGGCAGGCCTCCATGGCCGCAGCCAGCTGCAGCGTCGCCTCGGGGACGTCCGCCAGGGGCGTGGACCAGACCGTTCGCCCATCGCGATACCACGCATCGTGGTGGACGATGAGCGCGCCGTCGGCGGCGAGGCGGACGTCGAGCTCGACCCAGTCGGCGCCCTGCTCCCGGGCGGTGGTGAAGGCGATCGCTGTGTTCTCGGGCACATCGGCCGAGGCGCCACGGTGTGCGATCACGAGAGGGCGTTGAACTGAGGACATCTTCCCGAAACTTTTCCTTTACACACAGAGTGGTCAGCTGTAGGTTCGAGCTTGTTCACGGATTCACAAGATCCCGACCCGAGCCCGGGCCGGCGGCGGACCGAGGACGTTGCACGGAGCAGGCGGCTCCATTGTGCAGCGTCCCGATCAGCAGCCCGAGCTCCTGCCGGCGGGAAACCGAGATCGTGAACCCCAAGGCACCGGGGCGAGTCCCAGCACGCGCCCATGACCATCGTTACGGAGGACACCGTGGCACTCACCTCGAGCCGCAGCCTGAACCTGGCCACCGACGACTGGCGGACCGCGTCGGCCTGCAGCGACACCGACCCGTCGCTCTTCTTCCCGGTCGGCACCACCGGCCCCGCGCTCGAGCAGATCGCTGCGGCCAAGGCCGTGTGCGACACCTGCGACGCCAAGGAGCCCTGCCTCCAGTTCGCCCTCTCGACCAACCAGGACTCCGGCGTCTGGGGTGGCACCTCCGAGGAGGAGCGCCGCAAGCTCCGTCGTGCGTGGGTCGCCCGCCAGCGCAAGCAGGCCGCCGCGTCCTGAGGCCTGCCGGGAGCTCCGCTCCCTGAGGCCGACCGGGAACGCCGCCCCCTGGCCGGCCTCCAGCAGATCGAACCGAACGGCCTCCCCTCGGGGAGGCCGTTCCGCGTTCGGGCTACAGGCCGACCGAGCGGCCGCCGCCGGGAGGCGGCCGGTGCGAGTCCGCCTCCACCCGGCTGACCACCGGAAGGGTGAGCTGCACCCGGTTGCCCGGACGGCGCGAGCCGGGGTCCACGGCGCTGAACTCCATGGTGCCGCCGAGCTCGTCCACGAGGCCTCGGACGATCGAGAGTCCCAGGCTGTTCGACGTCTGGGGGTCGAAGTCGTCGGGCAGGCCCGCACCGTCGTCGATGACCGCCAGCCGGAGCACGACCTGGTCGTTGGCCATGACGATCCGGATCCGCCCGCGCTCCCCCGGCACCAGCGTCCCCGGCGGGAAGGCGTGGTCCACCACGTTCTGCAGCAGCTCGGTGGTGACCACGGCCAGCGACGTGGCCTCGGGCGACGGCAGGTTCCCCGCGCCGCCCTCGATCACGAACTCGACGGGCACGTCGGGTGAGGTCAGCCCCTCCTCGACCATCCGGACGAGCGGCCGCACGATCTCGCCGAAGTCCACGTCGTCGCCGTCCTCGCGGGACAGCGTCTCGTGCACCAGCGCGATCGAGCGGATGCGGCGGACGGACTCCTCGATGGCCGACTTGGCCGACGGCTCGGTCAGCCGGCGACCCTGCAGCCGCAGCAGCGACGAGATCGTCTGGAGGTTGTTCTTGACCCGGTGGTGGATCTCCTTGATCGTCGCGTCCTTGGACACGAGCGCCCGGTCCCGCAGACGCATCTCGGACACGTCGCGCAGCAGCACCACCGCACCGTCGACCCGGCCTTCGGCGATCAGCGGGATGCAGCGCAGCACCACGTTGACGTCGTCGCGCTCCACCTCCTCCACCGTCGGTCGACCGTTGAAGTAGGCGCGGTAGGTGGCCGCCGTCTCGGCCCCGAGCTCGCTCAGGTGCTCGCCCTGCAGGCGGCGCTGCACACCCAGGCGGCGGAGCGCGGAGACGGCGTTGGGTGACGCGAACGCGATGCGACCCATCTCGTCGAGCAGCAGCACGCCGTCGCCCACGCGGGGACCGCCGGTGGCGATGACCTCCTCGTCGGCGAACGGGAACACGCCGTCGGCCACCATCCGGCCCAGGCGGCGGAACACGCCCAGGTAGACGCTGGCCAGGTCGCTGACGTCACGGGCACCCTCGAGCGAGGCCTCCCGGGCCAGCACGGCGATGATGCGGCCCTCGAAGCGGACGGGGATGGCCGTGATGCGGATGCGCTCCCCGCGCCACGGGCTGTCCACCACGTCCTCGGCGATCTCGCCCGTCGCCATCGCCTGCGCGATCAGCGGGCGCTGGGTGGAGCTCATGGCCCGCCCGACCACGTCCTCGGCGAAGAGCGTCTGGCCGGTGTTGGGGCGGACCTGGTTCACGACCAGGAAGCGGTTGAGGCCGGCGTCGTGGGACGGCAGGGCCACGTAGAGCAGCAGGTCGGCGAACGCGAAGTCGGCGAGCATCCCCCAGCCGGCGACCAGCCGCTTGAGGTGCCGCGACGCATCGGCCTCGACCGGCGGCACGACGAGCGCGACGTGCTCTGCGGTGAAGCTCGTCTCGTCGTCGTCGAGCTCGATCTCCTTGGCCGCGGCCAGGTCGCCGCGGAGCGGCGGTCCGGGGAATCGGGGTGGGCCGCCGACCCCGGCGTCGTCAGCGTCGTCCACGGGACGGATCCTCCACGGCGGTCGGTGCCACCGGGCTCAGCTCCACAGGCGGTCGCCCAGGCGGAGCAGCCCGCCGAGCGAGTGGATGTCGTCGTCGAAGTACGGGACGGTGGCGGTCAGCTTGGGGATCTGGGACAGCTCGGTCCGCTGCTCGGCCTCCCGCCGGGCCACCACCTGGTAGTTGAGGAAGCTCTCCCCCACCTCGCCGAGCACCCGGGCCAGCGTGCCGGCGTCGTCGGCCGGCGGGCCGATCGCCGGGCCCACGTCGGCGGCCACCTCCGCACCCTGGTGGGAGAGCGTCCGAGCGACCGAGGTGCCGGCACGGTCCAGGAAGAGCTCGGGCAGCACCTTGTTCAGCACGAGGGCGCCCACGTGGTAGCCGCGCTCGCCGAGCAGCTTCAGGAAGAACTCCGCCTCTCGCGCCGGCGCGACCTCGAGGGTGGACACGACGATGAACGTGGTCTGCGGCCCGCCGAGCAGCGTGGTCACGGCGCGGGCCCGCTCCACGAACCCGTCGTACATGGTCTGGAAGAGCATGAAGAACTCGGCGATGTCCTCCAGGAACTGCGTGCCGAGGATTCGGTCCGCCACCGAGTAGAAGGGCTTGGAGGCGAAGCTGACCAGGCGGGACCGGTACGGCGTGATCAGCCACCGCAGCAGCCGCGAGGAGAAGAAGTCGGCCATGCGGTCGGGGGCGTCCAGGAAGTCGACCGCGTTCCTGGTGGGCGGCGTGTCGACGACGATCAGGTCGTAGCGGCCCGAGGTGTGGATCTCGTAGAGGCGCTCCATGGCCACGTAGTCGTGGCTCTGGACGAACTTGCCGGTGATGTTCTGGTAGAGCGGGTTGACCAGGATGGCGTCACGGGTGGCGGCGTCGGGCGCGTGGAGCCGGACCAGGTCGTCCCAGCTCTGCTTGGTGTCGAGCATGGCGGCCCAGAGCTCGCCCTCGGGCCGCGTGCCGGCCGCCGCGAACGCCTCGTCGGGCACGCGGGTCTCCACGTTGCCGAACCGCTCCAGGCCCAGCGCGTTGGCCAGGCGCTTGGCCGGGTCGACCGTGAGCACCAGGACCTTGCCGCCCAGGTGGGTGGCGGCCGTCGCGGCGATGGCCGCCGCGGTCGTCGTCTTGCCCACGCCGCCGGAGCCGGTCGAGACCACGACCTCCTTGGCGGAGCACAGCTGCTCGATCGACGCGAGCTGCTCGTGGGTGGGGGCGTCCGTGCGGGCCATCAGAACCCGAGCTCCTCGCCGAGGGCCTCGGCGATGCGCGCGGTGGCCCGCACGCCGTGGGACCGGTGGAACAGGAACGGCAGGTACAGCACCGGCAGGCCCGGCGGCAGCCCGGACCGGAGGCGGTCCAGGTGCGGGACACGGCTGCGCCGCAAGCTGACCGCGAGCTCGGCGCCGTCGAGCACCGGCTCGACGCCCTCGCCGACCCGCTCCTCGAGCGCGTGCACGCCGTCGGGCTTGCGGATCCGGTCGAAGATCTCCTCCTCGGACCGGCCGAACAGC
>JAEZAI010000629.1 GCA_023427825.1 Actinomycetes bacterium | reverse complement strand
GGCGTACACGCGACGAGGGAGTCGCCATGTCGTTCATCTGGTTGATCGGTCACAACGTCTGGTCCAAGAAGGTCCGGTCGATGCTGACCGCGTTCGCCGTGGCCATCGGCGTGCTGGTCGTCGTCACCCTCGGGATCGTGACCGACAGCATCCGCACCACCGCCGCCGGCGTGCTGAAGGTGGGCGCCGCGGACTTCACGATCTCGCAGAAGGGCCTGAACGACCTCCTCGAGAGCGCGCTCACCGAGCAGCAGCTCGAGCGCGTCCGGGCGACGCCCGGCGTGAGCAGCGCGATCGGAGTGCTCCTCGACACCGAGAAGCTGGACGACGCACACCCGCTCGTCGTGGAGGTCGGGATCCGGCCGGAGGACCTCGAGCCGTTCGGGGTGCGGGTGGCCGACGGGCGTCCGTTCACCGCGGAGGCCAACGACGAGATCATGGTGGGCATCCGCCTGGCGCAGGACCTCGGCATCGGACCGGGCGACACCATGCACATCGCGGACGAGGACCGGACGGTCGTCGGCGTGTTCAACACCGGCAACACGTTCGGCGACAGCACGATCATGTTCCCCCTCGTGCCGTTCCAGGCGTTCGAACGCCAGCCCGGCGGGCTGTCGCTGTTCTTCGTCAAGGTCGACGACGGCACCCCGGTCGGGCCGCTCGAGCGGCGGATCGAGGACGAGAACCCGGTCCTGATCGGCATCAAGAACCTGCTCGAGTTCGGACGCGCCGACCGCAGCTACCAGCTGATCAGCGGCGCCGACCGCGCCGCGACGATCGTCGCCATCGCCGTGGGCGCGATCGTCGTCGCCAACGCGATGCTGCTCTCGCTGGTCGAGCGCTATCGCGAGTTCGGCGTGCTCCGGGCGATCGGCTGGTCGCGCAAGCGCCTGATCGCGCTGATCTTCGGGGAGGCGGCGATCATCGCCTTCATCGGCGCGTGCCTGGGCGTCGGCCTGGGGTTCGCAGCCGTCTGGGTGCTCGCCGACCTGCCGGACCTGCAAGGCGTCCTCAAACCCACGTTCGAGGCGTGGGTCTTCGGCCGCGCGCTCGTGACGGCCACCGCCGTGACCGCGCTCGGCGCGCTGTACCCGGCGCTGCGCGCTGCGCGGCTCTCACCACAGGAGGCGATGCGCCGTGAGTGATGCGACCGATGACTGGCCGGAGCCCGACGCCGGCGCGACCGCCACGCTCGACCCGCCCGCGATCGAGGCGATCGACGTCCGCAAGACGTTCGACCGCGGCGTGGTGACCGCACTCGACGGCCTCACGATGACCGTGGAGTCGGGCGAGTACGTGGCGGTCACCGGACGCTCCGGGTGCGGCAAGTCCACCCTCCTGCACCTGCTCGCCGCGCTCGACCACCCCGACAGCGGATCGCTGCACGTCGAGGGCCACGACATCACGCACCCCGACCACGTGAACCGCTACCGGCGCACCGAGGTCGGGCTCGTCTTCCAGATGCACAACCTGCTCCCCCACCTCGACGCAATGGCCAACATCGGGGTCGCCATGTTGGGCAGCCACACCAACCGCCACGAGCGGACCGAGCGGGCGAAGGAGCTGCTCGATCTGGTCGACCTGGGCCACCTCGGTCATCGCCGGCCGCCGCAGATGTCAGGCGGCGAGCGTCAGCGCGTGGCGATCGCCCGCGCCCTGGCCAACCGGCCGGGACTGCTGCTCGCCGACGAGCCCACCGGGGCGCTCGACAGTCGTTCGGTCGACCTGGTGCTCGAGCTCATGGAGCACCTGCGGTCGGAGGAGGACGTGACGATCGTCGTCGTCACGCACGACGACCACGTGGCGAACGCGGCGGACCGGATCATCCACATGGACGACGGGAAGGTCGTCGATCCGGTCTGACGAGCGAGTGCATCTCGCGGCTCGGCGGCATCCCGAGCGGCAGGGTGGAGCGTCAGAAGCCGTTCCCACGCGGAAGGTCGTCCGACATACTTTCCGTCGGTGATCCGCACTCCGGACCAGCGCCTCCGGGTCTTCGTCAGCTCGACCCTGCAGGAGATGGCTCCCGAGCGCGCCGCCGTGAAGGAGGCGATCACCCGGCTGCGGCTCGTGCCGGTCATGTTCGAGCTCGGCGCCCGCCCCCATCCGCCGGCCGACCTCTACCAGGCGTACCTGGACCAGTCCCACGTGTTCCTCGGCCTCTACTGGGAGCGGTACGGCTGGGTGGCGCCCGACATGGACATCTCCGGTCTGGAGCACGAGTGGGTGCTGGCCAAGGACCACCCGAAGCTCGTCTACATCAAGGACTCCGACCACCGCGACGAGCGGCTCATCGAGCTGCTCGACCGCATCCGCGACGACGGCTCCACCTCGTACCGCTCGTTCTCCACTCCCGAGGAGCTGCGAGAGCTCGTCGAGACCGACCTGGCGGTGATGCTCAGCGAGGTGTTCGAGACCTCGGTCAGCCGCAGTGCCGGGGGGGACCAGAGCGAGTCGGCCAAGGACCCCGGCCTCCCGCAGCCTCCCTCGGCGATCATCGGCCGGGACCTGGAGCTGGCCACGCTCGACGAGCTGGTCTGCGACAGCGAGGCCCGACTGGTGACGATCACCGGTTCCGGCGGCAGCGGGAAGACCCGGCTGGCGATCGAGGTGGCGCGCCGTTGCCGCGACCAGGGCAACCAGCGTGTGGTGTGGGTGGACCTCACCGGTCTGCGCGTGCCCGGGCTCGTGCTGCCGACGATCGCGGCGAGCGTCGGCATCAAGGACGCGGGTGACCGCTCGCTGGGCGACGCCATCGCGACGGTGCTGGCCGGCGAGCAGGTCCTGCTCGTGATCGACAACTTCGAGCACGTCGTCGCCGCGGCGAACGACCTGGCCGACGTGCTCGCCGCCACCGATGGGGTGCGGATGCTGGTGACCAGTCGCCAGGCGCTGCGCCTCCGATGGGAGCAGGAGTTCCCGCTGCTGCCGCTCGCCGTGCCCGACCCCGACGAGCAGGCCACGCTCGACGCCGTGGCGGCGTCGCCCGCGGTCGACCTGCTGGTGGAGCGGGTGCGGAGGGTGCGTCCGCGGTTCCGGCTCGACGAGGCCAACGTGGCGACCATCGCCGAGATCGTCCGCCGCCTCGACGGGCTGCCGCTGGCGCTGGAGCTCGCCGCCGCTCGCATGCGGGTGCAGCAGCCGGCGGACCTGCTGTCACGACTCGAGCACCGACTCGACTCGCTGTCGGGGTCGTCACCCGACCTGCCCGAGCGTCACCGGACAATGCGCTCCACCATCGCCTGGAGCCACGACCACCTGGAGCCCGACGAGAAGGCGGTCTTCCGACGACTCGGCGTGTTCGCCGGCGGCGCCAGCATCGAGGCGGCGGAGCACGTGTGCTCGGCCGACGACGTCGACCCGCTCCGCGTTCTCGACATCATCGAGAGCCTCGTCGACCGGTCGCTCGTGGTGTCGTCGCTCGACGCGGACGGTGCCACCTCTGACCACGTGCGCTTCACGGTGCTCGCGACCATCCGCGAGTACGCAGTCGAGCAGCTGGTCGAGGCGGGCGAGGCGGAGGCGACGTGGGACCGCCACCTGCAGTACCACGTCGGCCTGGCCGAGCAGGCATGGCACGGGTTCTGGACGAGCGAGATGCCCGACTGGCTCGCGCTGCTCGACTCCGAGCACGACAACCTGCGCACCGCCATGGACCACGCCGCCGGCGCAGGCGATCCCCTGCTCGGCTGCAAGATCGCAGCGGCCATGTGGCCCTACTGGGACGTCGGCGGTCAGTACCGGGAGGGCGAGCGCCGGCTGAGCGAGCTGCTCGAGCTGCTGGATGAGCGTGAGTCCGCGGTCCGGGGTCGCGCGCTCAGCTCGTTCGGGTGGGTCGTCGCGCTGCAGGGCGACTTCGAGCGGGCGGAGGAGCTCATGGAGGAAGGTCTCCAGCTCGTGCGTGAGCACGGCACCGAGCTGGAGGTGGGCTGGACGGCCGCAGAGCTGGGCAACGTCGTGTTCAGCCTGGGGAACGCCGAGCGAACCGCCGAGCTCTTCGGCGAGACCCTCGAGATCGCCACCCGCCTCGACGCGATCTTCCTGCGCGGGCTGGCGCACTTCGGCCTCGCCTACGCCCGCTTCCTGGAGGGCGACCTGGTCGCCATGCGCACCGAGCTTCAGATGTCGCTCGACCTGACGCGCCTGATGCTCCAGCCGTGGGGCATCGCGTGGGCGCAGTTCAGCGTCGGGATCGTGTCGATCATGGAGGGCGACACGCGCGCCGCCGTCGGTCCGATCACCGAGAGCCTCGAGCTGCGGTGGTCCATCCGCGACGCTCGCGGCCTGGGCGAGAGCATCCAGCTGCTCGCCAACCTGGCCAGCGCGCACGACGAACCCGAGTGGTCCGCGCTGCTGCACGGCGCCGCCGAGCTCCAGCGAGAGGCGACGGGCCTGGCCATCCTCCCGTTCCTGCAGCCGCTCCACGACGAGAGCGTCGAGCGTCTGCGGGCGGCGATGGACCCCGACGAGCTCGAACGAGCGTGGCGGCTCGGCCGATCGCTCCCGCTCGAGAAGCTCGTCGCCGAGGCGCTGAGCCGCACGTCTGAGCGCAACCCGCTCCCGCACTAGCCGGGCGTTCGGCTTCCGCACCTCTGTCCCGCACAGGACACCCGAACGGGTGTGCCCTGAAGGACAGAGCGGGTTCGATCAGGGGGCGGTGCTGATCGGCGTCGGCTCGAAGCGGTAGCCCATGCCCGACTCGGTGTGGAAGTAGCGAGGTCGCGACGGGTCGGGTTCGAGCTTGTGGCGCAGGTTCGACATGTGGACGCGCAGGTACTGCGTCTGGTCGCTCACCCCGGGACCCCAGATCTCGGTGAGCAGCTGGCGCT
>JAEZAI010000588.1 GCA_023427825.1 Actinomycetes bacterium | reverse complement strand
GGTCGGCAGCACCCAGCGGATCGACCCCGCCGCGGACAGCGCCTTCGACACCCGCGGCGTGCTGCTGCTCGACTCGGACCCGCCCATCCACACGCGCTACCGCCGGCTGGTCAACAAGGGCTTCACGCCGCGCATGATCGGCATGCTCGAGCAGCACCTGCGCTACCGGGCCGAGCTGATCGTGGACGAGGTCATCGAGACCGGCGAGTGCGAGTTCGTGACCGACCTCGCGGCCGAGCTGCCGCTCCAGGCGATCGCCGAGATCATGGGCGTCCCGCAGGAGGACCGCCGGCTCATGTTCGAGTGGTCGAACACGATGATCGGCAACCAGGACCCCGAGTACCAGGACCCCGACAACCCCGACAAGCCCATGCAGGCCGCCGCGGAGATCTTCGCCTACGCCAACAACCTGGCCTCGTTGCGTCGCGACGACCCGCGGGACGACATCGTCACCACGCTGCTCAACGCCGAGATCGAGGGCGAGAAGCTGAGCGAGCTCGAGTTCGACATGTTCATGCTGCTGCTCACGGTGGCGGGCAACGAGACCACCCGCAACGCCACCGCCGCCGGGATGCACGCGCTGCTGCAGCACCCCGAGCAGTTCGCCAAGCTGCTCGCCAACGCGGACGACGCCACCTACCTGTCGGTCGCCATCGACGAGATCCTCCGCTGGGCCACACCGGTGCTGCACTTCCGCCGCACCGCCACGGTCGACGCCGAGATCCGGGGTCGCCAGATCAAGGCCGGGGACAAGGTGCTGATCTGGCACATCTCCGCCAACCGCGACGAGGAGGTGTTCGAGGACCCGTTCCGCTTCGACCTGGAGCGACGGCCCAACGAGCACGTGGCCTTCGGCGGCGGCGGTGCGCACTACTGCCTGGGCGCCAACCTGGCGAAGCTGGAGCTCGAGATCATCTTCGCCGAGGTGCTCAGCCGCATGCCCGACATCGCCGCGGCCGGCCCGGCCGAGATGCTGCGCTCCAACTTCATCGGCGGCGTGAAGCATCTGCCGGTGACGTTCACGCCGGGCCGTCGCAAGCACCCCGTCCAGCGCTGACGCGGGTCGCGTCCGGGCCGGTCAGCGCACTGCGGCGGCACCCGCGGCGAGCGACGCCAGGCCGGCGCGCAGCTCCTCGGTGCCGGGCCAGCCGAAGCCCAGGCGGAAGTGGCGGCGGTCGGCGTCGAACCAGTGGCCCTCGCCGACGAAGGTCCCGTCGCCGTTGATCGCCCGGTAGAAGCCGTCCACGTCGTCGACCACCCCGGGCCGCAGGCGCGGGAAGCACACGACGCCCGCACGGGGTTCGACGACGTCCAACCAGTCCTGCTCCGCGAGCCAGTCCGACAGCACCTCCCGGCGCTCGGCGATCACCGGGAGGATCCGCGCCAGGTGGTCGTCCCGACGACGCAGCACCTGGCACGCCGCCTCCTCGTCGAGCGTGGACCCGCAGATCACGACCTGCTCCTTGGCCGCCAGCAACCGCTCCTGCAGCTCCGGGTCCTGGGTGACGACCCAGCCGAGCCGCAGCCCCGGCAGGCCGAAGGACTTGGACAGCGAGCTGACGCTGACCGCACGGCTCGACAGCGTCGCGGCCACCGGCAGCGGGTCCGGGTCCATGTCCCGGTACGTCTCGTCGACGAGCAGCCACAGCTCGTGGCGCTCGGCCAGCTCCACGAGCGCGTCCAGATCGGCGTGCGACAGCACGGTGCCGGTCGGGTTGTGCGGCGACGTCACCGAGATCAGGCGGGTGGACGGCCGGACCGACGCGGCGACCCGTTCGACGTCCAGGGCGAAGCCGTCCTCCATGCGCAGCTCGACGGTCTCCACCTCGGCGCCGATGACCCTGGGGGTCTCCAGGTTGGTTGCGTAGTTCGTGTGCTCGACGAGCAGGTGGTCGCCGTCCTCCAGCAGCGACGTGGCCACGAAGAACAGCGCGGCCGCCGCGCCGGGCGTGCAGAGCACGTCGTCGGCGCCCAGCGTGGTGCGGCCCCCGGGGTTGGAGTGCTCGGCGATCAGCTCGCGCAGCTCGGGAAGGCCGCGGTGGTCGCCGTACGCCACGGTCAGATCGCCGGGGAGCTCCACCCCGAAGTCGGCGAGCGTGCCGTCGGCGAAGGAGCTCTCCGTGAGGTTGCACCGGATCGTGTCGTAACCCCGTTCCTCGGGCGACTCGATCTCGATGGGAAGACGGCGGTACCTCATGCGGCGACGCTACCGGCGCGCCCGGTGGTCGCTGCGGGGTTCGCGCCCGTAGCGTCGGCGCGGTGGCCGTCGATCCCGACCGAGTCGCGTTCCGGCGTCTGACCGACGACGACCTGCCGATGCTGCACCGCTGGCTCAACGAGCCGGGCATCGTGCAGTGGTGGGAGGGTGACGACGTCAGCTGGGACGGCGTCGTCGGGCAGTACTCGGCGGCGGCCACCGCGGACGACTCCGTGGAGCACCACGTGGTCGAGCTCGACGGCCGGGCCGTCGGGTGGATCCAGTGCTGGTTCCTGGCCGACGAGGACGCGGTCGACGGTTGGGTCGAGCGGGGCTTCGACCCGGCGACGACCGCGGGCATCGACTACCTGGTCGCGGATCCCTCCGATCGGGGCGCGGGAGTGGGCGCGTCGATGATCGGCGCCTACGTGGAGCGGGTCGTGTTCGGCGAGCACGACTGGATCGACACGGCGGGCTCAGACCCCGACCAGGACAACGAGCGGTCGTGGCGGGCGCTGGCCTCCGCAGGGTTCCGCGAGGTCGGGCCGCTGGCTGCGAACGGCCGGATCTACCGGCTGATGCGTCGCGACCGGGCGGTGCGATCGGCGTCGCGGCTCACTTGACGGCGACGGAGCGGCAACCGAGCGACACGCCCTGGCCGGTCGGCGTGTCGAGCAGCGTCACGCAGATGTTGCGGGTGCCCGGGGAGCCGTTCCACATGGCGGCCCAGCGGCCGTCGACCGTCTGCACCTCGCGGACCGCCACCTCGGCGCCCATCGTGGACACCACGCGGACCCGCGGTGCCCCCTCGGGGTCGATCGCCACACCGGCCACGGCGATCGTGCGGCCGCTCGCCTGCGCGAGCTCGATCGCCCCGCCTGGGAGGTTCACCGGCGCAGGCGCGGCGGGGCCGCCACCGCCCACCGTGAACTTCGTGGACATGAGCTGCGCCGACGGCGACGAGGCGTTGACCGTCGAGCGGAACGAGGACCCGATCACGTCCCGGCTGCCGCCGGTGCCCACCAGGCGGATCGTCGCCTTGTCGACGCGACCCGAGGCACCCAGCGGACCGAGGACCTGCACCGACGTGACCTGGCCAAGGCCGAACCACGCGCCCAGCTGGGCTCCCGTGTACGAGCGGACCCATGCCGCGTTGGGGTTGCCGCCCGTGAGGTCGGCTGGGTCGGGCACGCCGCGCAGGTACGGCAGGGCGCTGACCCAGACCGTCTCGCTGTGCTCGGTGTGGCCGCCCGAGGAGGCGGAGTAGACGGCGTCGATGAGGGCGCCGCCGTACGTGACCACCTGGCTGCTCGTGGTGTCGACGGCGGAGGTCCACTGGGCGCCCATGGCGCCGCCCTCCTTCTCGAAGCCGAGGTAGGACTGGTCGGGGAGCCCGCCCACGATGTCGTACGAGCCGCCACCGCCCGCGGCGTCGACCTTCTTCTGCGCGTACGTCCGGGCCGCGATCGCCTGGGCTCGCAGCGCCTCCGCAGGCCAGGACGACGGCATCTCGCCGAGCCCGTAGAGGTACTCCTGCATGGAGGTGCTCAGCACCGCCCGGACCGTCCCGTTGCCGACCGGGAGCAGCAGCAGGGACCCGCGGTTGTAGCGGTACCCGGGCGGCGTCATGCGCATGGGCGAGCCGTTCATGTCGACGATCACCGCTGCCGCCGTGGCGTTGACGCCGCCCGACAGGACGATCGTGTTCCCCCACGAGGCCACGGTGACCGGCGCGGCGGTCGTGCCGAGCGACGGTCCGAACACCGCGGTGAACGACGTGGCGCCCGACGGTGCGAGCGAGAAGGTCGCGGCCGTGCCGAGCAGGACCCGGATCCCCGGCGTGCTGGTCGTGGTGACCGCGGTGCCCGAGTAGTAGTGCCCCAGGATCTGACCGGCCGACGCACCCTGCGCCGCCATGCCGCGGGCGCCCCACTGGCTCATGCCCACGCCGTGGCCCCAACCGGACCCGGTGAACGTGAAGGTGGTGTCGGCGGCGGCGATCGGGGCCGAGACACCCCAGCCGGCGAGGGCGAGCACGACGGCCGCCATCATGCCAACGACCCGGGCGGCCCGTCGGCGGGGGCGGACCGCAGGCGGGGCCTCGGGGTGGCGGACCGGCTGTCGAGGCGCGGCGGAGGAGATGGGCGCGGACGGAGGGAGGGGCTCCACGGAGACTGACTCGGTCGCCGAACCGGTCGACTTGAGGTTCCGGGCAGGTGGCACGTGGCTCACCCCGAGGGGCCGCCTCACGGTTCCGATGGGTGTGTCCGCCTCACCCGTGGAACGCTACCGGCGACATGCGAGTCGCCACCTTCAACGTCCGGCACGGTCGTCCGCCCAAGGCCCGGCGGGCCGATCATCCGCGGCTGCTCGACGCCGTGCGCTCCCTCGATGCGGACGTCGTGGCGCTCCAGGAGCTCGACCGGGGCACCCGGCGGGTCGGCGGCGTGGACCAGCCCGACCTGATCGCCCGGGGGACGGGGTCGCACGTGGAGTTCGCCAGGGCGATCGACCACGACGGCGGGGAGTACGGCATCGCCCTCGTCACGCGGTCGGCGCCCGTGCGCACGGAGGTCCTCCGCCTGCCCGGCGCCGGCGAGCCTCGCGTGGCGCTCCTGGCCACCGTCGAGCACGACGACGGCGACGACTCGTCGCGCCGTTGGACGGTGGGCTGCACCCACCTGACGACGAGGCCGGCCGAGGCCGTGGCCCAGCTGCGACTGGTGCTGGCGGGTCTCGTCCAGATGGCCGGCTCCGGGCCGGCCGTGCTGCTGGGCGATCTGAACCTGGGTCCCGACCGCGTCGGCCCCGTGCTGGCCGAGGCCGGCTGGGTCGCCGCACCGAGCGGTCCGACGCACCCCACGACGCGTCCCGACCGCCGCATCGACTGGGTGCTGGTCCGGCACGCCACGGTGC
>JAEZAI010000525.1 GCA_023427825.1 Actinomycetes bacterium | reverse complement strand
CGCCCGCGGCTACAGCTACCGGGTGCGGGGGATGGCGCCGCCCGAGGCGCCGCTCCGCGTGGAGGTGGTGTCGCCCGACGGCTCGACGTGGACCTGGGGACCCCAGGACGCGGACGACGTCGTGCGGGGCAGCGCGATCGACCTGTGCCTGCTCGTCACCCAGCGCCGTCATCGCGACGACGTGGAACTGGAGGTGATGGGCGCCGCGGCCGACGAGTGGGTCGGCATCGCCCAGGCCTTCGCCGGCGGCCCCGGCCCGGGCCGCGCCCCGCTCGGCTGACGCTCCGGACCGCCGCCCTGCGGGGATGGGGGGCGGGGGCCCGGGGAGAGCGCTCAGAGCTGGTCGACGATGAGCCGGAACGGCTCGGCCAGCTCCACGCCGGCCCACGCGCCCGGGCCGGCCAACCGAGCCCACTCGCGCTCTCGCCAGGCCGTCATGGGGTCCACGCCCTCCTCCAGCTTGTAGAGGTGGGTGGTGGCGATCTGGCTGCCGAAGGCCTCGAGCGCTCGCAGCCGGGTGGCGTGGTCGTCCTCGGACACCGACTCGGCGTGGTTGGCGACGTCGGGTTCGAAGAGCAGGAGGGCGTCGGGCCGGTGCGGCTCCAGCCCCTCGTCGAGCTGCTCGCGGTGGAAGCCCGGGTCCCGCGCCGCCACGATGCCCTCCACGCACAGCCGACCGGCGGCCCGGTGGTCGGGATGCAGCCGGTAGCGCTTCCACGGGTCGTGGCCGAGGACGACCTGGGGCCGGAGCCGGCGGATCACGAGCGCGACCTGGCCTCGCGCCTCGGTCGACACGGGCAGCTCGCCGTCGACCCAGTCCAGGAACACGGGCTGGGCGGCGCCGAGCGCGGCGGCCGCCGCTCGCTGCTCCACACGGCGTTCCTCGACCAGCTCGGCCGGGTCCTTGTGGGGATCCCAGGTGCCCTTGGCGCCGTCGGTCAGCACGAGGTGGTGCACCGTGCAGCCGCGGGCCGCCCACTTGGCCAACGTCCCGCCGGCCTGGAACTCGGCGTCGTCGGGGTGGGCGACGATCACGAGCGCGCGTTCGGGCACGTCCAGGTCGACCGTCGTCGGTCCGCCCGGTGCCAGCGGGTCCAGGTCGTCGCTCATGCGGAGCCGCCGAGCGGGACCGTGCCCAGGTGCGCCGGCGGTCGCAGGTCGGCGGGCTCGTCCACGTCCCAGCCGAGCGACTCGGACTCGACCAGGCGCACGGGGAGCCCCAGGCGCTCGGCCTCGGCCCGGTGTGCGGACAGCGACCCGGCGCCGTAGTGGAAGGCGAAGCCACGCCCGGTGGGGACCGACGCGACGTTCGTGCCGTCGTGGCGGCGGTCGGGGACGAGCAGCACCGCGTCGTCATCCGCCTCCGCCAGGCTCGCCAGGGACGAGGCGAAGGGCAGGTCCGCGTGCGACACGATCACGCGCGCCACGCCCGCGTCGGCCAGGCGGCGCACGCCCTCGTCGACCGCCCCGTTGAGGCCCAGGCCCTCGGTCCAGACCACGGTGGCGCCCACCTGCGCGGCCCACGCCGCCACGTCGTCGTCGTCGCACACCACGACCACCGGCAGCGGGGCGGCCGCGGCCACCACCACCTCGGCCATCGAGCGGGCGAGCGCGGCGCGGCCGGGCCCATCGAGCACGCCGGCGAGGCGTCCCTTCGCTGCCGCGAACGCCTTGACCGGCACGAGCACGACGGCGCGTCCGGTGGGCAGTCGCCCGGCGCCGTGCGCGCCGTCCGGAGGGGACCCGACCATCGGCGCAGCGTACGACGGGCCGGCTGCATATGGTGTCCCCATGCGGATCCGGGTCGCCGTGGTCGGGGGAGGTTCGTGGGGGACGACGGTGGCGCACCTGGCGTCGCAACAGGTCCCCACCGTGCTCTGGGCGCGTCGTGAGGAGCTGGCCGACGAGGTCAACTCGCAGCACACGAACGAGCGCTACCTGCCGGGGTTCCGGCTCCACTCCGAGCTGCGCGCCACGGCGGACCTCGCGGACGCGGTCGAGCGCGCGGACGTGCTGGTCATGGGCGTGCCGTCGCAGGGGTTCCGGTCGGCGTTGGAACGCTGCGCGCAGCACGTCCGTGCGTGGGTGCCGGTGATGTCGCTGACCAAGGGCCTGGAGCAGGGCACCCGGCTGCGCATGACGCAGGTGATCAACGAGGTGCTGCCCGGGCACCCCGCCGCGGTGCTCACCGGACCGAACCTGGCCAAGGAGATCCTGGTCGGCGACGCCGCCGCGGCGGTCATCGCCACCCCCGACCTCATCGTCGCCAACCAGCTGCAGCGGATCTTCCACCAGAACCTGTTCCGGGTGTACGTGAACCCCGACGTCATCGGCTGCGAGGTGGCGGGCGCGCTCAAGAACGTGATCGCCATCGCGGCCGGCATGGCCGACGGCCTCGGCGCCGGCGACAACACCAAGGCCGCGGTGATCACCCGAGGCCTGGCCGAGCTGTCCCGGCTGGGTGAGGCGATGGGCGGCCAGTTCGCCACCTTCTCCGGGCTGGCCGGCATGGGCGACCTCATCGCCACCTGCATGTCCCGCCAGAGCCGCAACCGCTACGTGGGCGAGCAGCTGGGGACCGGGCGGTCGATCGAGGAGGTCATCGCCGACATGAACATGGTCGCCGAGGGTGTGAAGACGTCCCGGGTCGTCATGGAGCTCGCCGCCGAGTACGGCGTGGAGATGCCGATCTGCGCCGAGGTGCACGCCGTGTGCCACGAGGGCGCCACCGCCCAGGACGCCTACCGGGGCCTGATCCGGGGCCAGGACGGCGGCGTGGAGCACCACAGCCTCGCCTACTGAACGCTTCCTGCCGTTCTGTTGCGCGATCTGCGGCAAAGAGGTCGTAGATCGCGCAACAGAACGGGCATGGCGGGCGGGTACGGTCGCGTCCCCAAGGCCACCTACCTCGACGCCAACGTCCCCCGGCACCGGACCGAG
>JAEZAI010000518.1 GCA_023427825.1 Actinomycetes bacterium | reverse complement strand
CCTGCGGCTGGTCGCCCAGGTAGACGAGCTGGACCTTGGACGGGCGCTTGCCCAGCACCCGCTCGCAGAGCAGCGAGTAGAAGTGCACGCCGCCCAGCCGCGACTGCTCCTGGGCCTGCGACGGGGCACGGCCGGTCTTGTAGTCGGTGACGACGAGCTCGCCGTCCGCGTCCAGCTCCAGACGATCGATGATGCCCCGGACGGTGAGCGACCCGAGCTGGGTGCTCAGCATGAGCTCCAGGCCGATGGGCTGGATGGTGCGCGGGGCCTCGAGCGTGAAGTAGCGCTCGACCATGCGGGCGGAGGTGGCGGCGAAGTCCGCCGCCGCAATCTCGTCGAGCTCCAGTCCCAGGTAGTCCTCGTCGGAGGACATCTCCTCGAGCGCCCGGGCCAGGCAGGCCTGGGCGCGCTCGGGGGTCCGCTCCTGGGGCGGCTCCAGGAACAGCAGCTCGAGCGCCCGGTGCACCGTGGTGCCGCGGGTGGCGGGCATGGAGGGCGGCTCGGGCAGCTTGTCGATGGCCGAGAACCGGAAGGCGAGCGCGCAGTCCTTGAACGTGGACACCTTGGACGGCGACAGCGACGTGGGCAGCGGCAGAGCCATGCCCGGATGCTACGACCCCGGTCCGACAGCCACGGGGAGGCGCCCGTCCCGGCCCGGCACCTGCTCAGCGCGGCGGTCGTGGGCTCAGCCGAGCGCAGAGGTGATGGACGTGGCGATCGTCGCCGGATCCTCGAGCGGTCCGAAGTGGCCGAGCTCGGGATGGTCCTCGAGCCGCCCGTCGGGCAGGGCCTCTGCGATCTTGGGGGCGAACATGGCGGGGCTGAACGCGTCCTCGCGTCCCCGGGCGACCGTGACCGGCACGTCGACGCCGGCGAGGCGCTCGAAGGTGTGGTGCTGCGGTCCCATGTCGAAGGTCGCCGCCTCGACCTCGGGCCGGCAGCGCAGCGTGACCGAGCCGTCGTCCTCCTCGCGGAACCCGTACCGGACGTAGGCCCGCAGCGCGTCGGGGTCGAGCGCGGAGAACGGCGGCTTGGACGCGTAGTTGTCGAACGCCGCATCGGCGGAGGGGAACCACGGCCGGCGCCGGCGCGCGCCCTCGGCCAAGGGGTTGGGCCCGTCCATGGACGCCACCTCGGGCGGCATGACGATCGGCTCGAACCCCCACAGCTTCCGGAACGTGCCGGGCCGGGCGAGCTGGGCGATCAGCAGCGATGCGCCGCCCATCGAGTGCCCTGCGGCGACCGGGTCGGTGAGGCCGAGCGCGTCGACGGCCGCGAGCACGTCCTGCCCGGTGCCCGACCACGACATGCCGGGAGCGGTGTCCAGGTCGGGGACGTCGGCGCGGCCGTGGCCGCGGACGTCCACGGCGGGGACGCGGAAGCCCCGGAGGCGCTCGGCGACCGGCGCCCACACGCCGGCGCAGAAGCCGGTGGCGTGCACGAGCAGCAGGTCGGGGCCGTCGCCGCCGAGGTCGTAGATGGCGATCCGCATCCCGTCGGTGGAGGGGATCAGGCGCGGACGGTCGAGGGCTCCGGGGTCCGGTGCGGGCATGCGGGCCAGCATGCCACCGGCGTTCCGGGCCCCCGCAGCCAGTGCTCACGGGAGCGGAAGTGCCGGCGCGGCTCAGCGCAGGAGCGTGGCGTCGCGGCCGAGCTCGATCTGCTGGACGACGCCGGGCACGTGGTGGCGCAGCAGGTGCAGCGCCCCGTCACCGATCTGGCGCCCACCGTTGCGCAGGAGCGGACCGAGTCCGTCCATGTCGACGACCGCACAGGCCAGATCGTGGCGGTCCGTGTCGGCGACCAGGACGGCGCTCACGAAGGGCACCCACGACAGATCGTCGGCCAGGCGGGTACGGAGCAGGTGCGCGATGGCGACGACGCGTTGCGCGCTGGCCGCCGGATCCCCGTCGGACCGACCGATGACGAAGAGCCCGGTCGGTCCCACCACCACCCAGTGCTCGACGCAGCGCCGCACCAGGAAGTCGTCGGGGAGGGTCATGACCAGCCGTTCGGGCGTGGTGCTCGTTCGCGGCTTGAACACCTCCCTCCATCGGCAGATCGCGTCCGGTTGTTGAGGGGTACGGGTGAACACCCATTCCCCGCTTCGGTCGGGCGGGCTGAACTCGGTTCGGGGGCCGCGGTACCGTGGCCGTCGATGGGGGCGGTACGGGCGACAGGGGAGCGGGCCGTGGGGGCAGCGATGGGGATGGACCGGGTGAGCCGGAGGTCCGTGCTGCGGTGGTCCGGTGCGGCGGGGATGATGGCGGTGAGCACGGTGGTGCTCGACGCGTGCAGCCCGGCCGGCACCGAGCCGGGAGCGGACGCCAACGGACTGGTGCTGCTCCCGGGCTTCACCAGCCGTGTGATCGCGAGGGCGACCGAGCCGGTGGCCGACACGGGCTTCACCTACCGGGGCTTCCCCGACGGTGCCGCCACGTTCGTGGACCACGAGGTACCGGGCGGCTGGTACCTGGTGACCAACCACGAGATCCCCGGGTCCGGCGGGGTGTCGAGCATCCGCTTCGCCCCCGACGGCACGATCACCGACGCGTTCTCGATCTGCCACGACACCACGCTCAACTGCGCGGGCGGTGCCACGCCGTGGGGCACGTGGCTCACGTGCGAGGAGTACGACCTGGGGCGCGTCTACGAGTGCGACCCCACCGGGCAGGTGGGCGCGATCCAGCGCGACCAGATGGGCGCCTTCGCCCACGAGGCCGCCGCCGTCGCGCCCGACGGACGGGTGTACCTCACCGAGGACCGCTCCGACGGCGGCTTCTACCGCTTCACACCCGACGTGGCCGGCGACCTGTCGTCCGGCCTGCTCGAGGTGGCCACCGGCGCCGCCGCCCCCGGTCCGATCACGTGGGTGCAGGTGCCCGATGTGTCGTCGTCGACCGTGCTGAGCCGCAAGCAGGTCCCGGGCATGATCGAGTTCGACGGGGGAGAGGGCATCGACGTCCTGGGCGACCAGGTCCTGTTCACCACCAAGGGTGACCGGCGCATCTGGCGCTACGACCTGACCACGTCGAGCGTCGTCGTCCACTACCAGGCCGCAGAGCAGGACCAGGGGACGCTGGACGCCGTCGACAACCTGTGGGTGGACGACGCGTCGTCCAACGTGTTCGTCGCCGAGGACGGCGGGAACATGGAGGTCGTCATGCTGCGGCCCGACAACACGGCGGTGGCCGTGGCACGCGTGGTCGGCCAACCGAGCTCCGAGATCGCCGGGCCGTGCTTCAGCCCCGACGGCCAGCGGCTGTACTTCAGCTCCCAGCGAGCGCCGGTCGGCCTGCTCAATGCCCCGCTCGGGGTGACCTACGAGGTCAGCGGTCCCTGGGACGAGCTGCTCGGCCGTCCCTGACGGTCAGGCGGCGCTCGTCGACGCGGTGTCGGCGCTCTCGGCGGCGTACTGGGCCAGAAGCGCCTGCTCGTTGTCGCGCCGCGGGAACCACACGAACACGATCGCCGCACCGAGCAGCACGGCCACGATGCCGGCCGCATAGGCCCAGTCCTGGCCGTCGACGAAGGACTGCCGCGCGGCGTCGACGATCTGCTCGGAGTACTGCGGGTACTGCGATGCCGTGTTGGCCGCGCTGGAGAAGGACTTGGTCAGCTGGCTCTGCACGCTGGCGCTGACCTGGTCGGCCTCGGGCGAGCCGGCGATCAGCCCGGAGAACGCCGAGGCGTAGCCGGCGGTGAGCAGCGCCCCGAGGATGGACTGCATGATGGCGCCGCCCAGGTCCCGCTGGAGGTCCGCCGTGCCCGATGCCATGCCGGCCCTCGTCACCGGCACGGCGCCGGTGAGCGAGTGCGATGCCGGGGTGCCGGCGAAGCCGACGCCGGCGCCGACGAGCGCGTAGGCCAGCCCGACGTGCCAGTAGGGGGACGTCTCGCTCCACACCAGGAGCATGAAGGCGAAGCCGGCCAGGACGAACACGTAGCCGAACAGCAGCGTGAACCGTGCGCCCTGCGATTCGACGAGCTTGGCCGACCGGGGTGCGCACAGGACCATGAGCACGGCCGCCGGCAGGACGGCGAACCCGGAGTCGATCGTCGAGTAGCCGAGGACGTTCTGGAGGAACTGCTGGCCAACGAACATGGCGCCCATGAACGACCCGAACACGATGATGCCGGCCACGGCGGCCACCCAGAAGATCGGTCGCGCCGCCACGTGCAGGTCGTAGAGCGGGTTCGCCGCCCGGCGCTGGCGGACGACGAACGCCACGACCAGCAACAGTCCGAACACGCCGACCAGGAGCGCGGTGGTCTTCTTGTCCGGGACCACGACGAAGTTGATGGCGACGATGATCGCCCCGACCATCACGACCGACAGGACGCCACCGATGTTGTCGACCGCGTCGGAGGTCTCGTTCACGTGCGCCGGGATGACCCGCATGATCGCCGGGATCGCCACGATGATGAGCGGAAGGGTCACGAGGAACACCGAGCCCCACCACCACCGCTCCAGGAACACGCCCGACAGCAGCGGTCCCAGGGCCGACACTGCGCCGCCGATCGCCGACCACAGGGCGATCGCCCTGGTGCGACCGTTGCCGGCCCAGAGCGCGGTGATGAGCGCGAGCGTCGTCGGGTACGCCATGCCGGCGGCCACGCCCCCCAGGACCCGGGCGCCGATCAGCACCTCGATCGACGGTGCCCACGCCGCCAGCAGGCACGCCGGGAGCGAGAGCACCACGCCGCCGAGGAGCATCTGCTTGCGGCCGTAGCGGTCGCCCAGCGCGCCGAGCCAGAGGACCGTGGCGGCCAGACCCAGCGAGTAGCCCACCGCCACCATGTTGAGCTGGGTCTGCGAGGCGTCGAAGTGCTTGCCGATGTCGGGGAGCGCGACGTTGGCGACGGCGAGGGGCAGGTTGGCGACCGCGGCCACCAGGATCAGCGTGCCGAGCACGGCCGGCGCACGATCGGGCGCACGCTCTGCGATCGACGGCGTCGAACCCGGTCCGGTGTCTGCGGCGGTCATCAGCGGCTCCGAGCTCCCGTGGCCTTCCCAGCTCTTCAGCAGTCTGCTCCGTCGCTGCATCCTCATGGGTGACATCGGTGCACCCGCTGTCGTCGAACGCTGGTCCGGACGGGTCGTAACACCGTTACACTGATGTATGTAACGTTGTTATCTGACCGGCCCGATGCCCGACCCGGGCAGTGCCGGCAGAGGGGGTGCGACACGTGGGGACCTACGAGCAGCAGATGAACGACGCCCTGCGGCCGGTGGCACCGCCTCGGGTGATCGAGGGCCTTTACACCGACGATCAGTACGAACGGCTCCTCGGCGTGGTGCAGGAGAAGGGTCCGTGGCCGACCCTGATCTCGCACCACTTCACGACCGTCGACGAGATGATCGCGACCGTCACCGGCGCGGTGCCCGAGGACCACGGCCTCACGCTCGACGACGTCGTCGGGCCGCTGTTCCGCGGCTTCAACGGCCAGGACTCGGTCTGCTACCACCCCGAGATCCACGACTGCTTCTACAACCAGCGGTTCCTCGACCTGGTGAAGGACTA
>JAEZAI010000399.1 GCA_023427825.1 Actinomycetes bacterium | reverse complement strand
GCGGCCCCCACGCGCGCGCCGCCCACGCCGGCGCGCGCCCAGAAGGCGCCCATGTCGTAACCGGCGCGGCCGGCAGCCGGTCCGTCGGATCCGTACCCGGTCAACAGCCCGTAGACCAGCCTCGGGTTACGGGCCAGCAGCGACTCGGAGTCCATGCCCAGGCGGCGCAGGCCGGCGGGACGGATGTTGGTCACGAAGACGTCGGCCCGGTCGACGAGCTGCAGCATCACCTCGCGGCCGTCATCGGTCGACACGTCGAGCGCCACGCTGCGCTTGGCCCGGTTGTCCTGGAAGAAGTACGAGTTCTGCGTGTTGCCGCGCTGCGTGTCGCCGGTGAGCGGCTCCACTTTGATCACCTCGGCGCCCCTGTGGCCGAGCTTGGCGGCCGCCGACGGCGCGGCGAGCGCCACGGCGAGCTCCAGCACGCGAACGCCGTCGAGCGGACCGGTCACGGGCGCCTCCTCCTCATCGCGCCGGCTGGTAGGTCCAGCCGGGCAGGAGACCCAGGTCGGAGCAGAGCTTGGGGGCGAAGATCCACTTGCCCACGAAGCGGTCCGCGCCCGGGTCGGTCGCCAGCCAGGCGACCACCCTGCCGGTCGCCTCGGCCGGCTCGCTGCCGAAGCCCTCGGTGTACTCGTCGTCCGGCTTGGTCGCCCGGCGGGCCTCGGTGACCACGTTCCCGGGATCCACGTTGAACGCGGTCACCCCGGCGCTCCGGTACTCCGCGTTGATGCCGCCGGCCACACGGCCGAACGCCGCCTTGGACGCCGAGTAGAGGACGCCCCAACCGCCCTCGCCCGGCGGTGCGGGCGGATCGAGCCGGGCCGACCCCGACACCATGTCGACGATCGTGCCGCGACCCCGCTCGACCATGTGCGGCAGCACCGCCTGGATCAGCAGGACCTGGTGGACGAAGTTGCCGGTGAACATGTCCAGCATCGACGCGGTCGTGAGGTCGGCAACCCGGTCCATGGTCCCGATGCCCTTGTAGATCGCGTTGTTGAACAGCACGTCGATGCGGCCCCACTCGGACACGACCCGATCGGGCACCGCCAGCACGGCGTCCCGGTCGAGCAGGTCCATCGGTGCGATCAGCGCACGCCGCCCGCGCGACTCGATCTCCTCGGCCGTCCGCTCCAGGCTGCCGGGCACCGGCAGCGAGCGCTCTTCACGGACGGTGTTCGACTCGGCGAGGCCCGAGCCCTCCTCCACCGTCCGGGCGCAGATCGCCACGTCGAACCCGGCCTCGGCCAGCGCGAGAGCGCCGGCACGGCCGATCCCCCGGCTGGCGCCGGTGACGATCGCGACGGGGACGTCGGTCATGGGGCTCCGTGGGGACTGGGACTGGGCGGTCGGCCGGACCGTGCGGCCGGTCGCCCCTCCGTCTACCAGCCGGCGACCCGCCGATGTCGGGCGATCACGACGACGGTGCCGCCGCCCGCTCGTCCGCGTCCCCCGACAGGAGCCGCTGCAGGTTCTCGAGCGCCGGGAAGTAGCTGGCCCCGATGACCTCGAACGCGTCGGCGACCGCCGGATCATCCAGATGCGCGCCCGCACCCCGACCGGGGTTCAGCCGGCACCGGTCGTTCCACTCGGACACGGCGGGCTCCGCGGACCGGGCGGCCAGCCCCCGCATGCCGGCGTCGGCGAAGCTCAGCAGGTCCGCCACGTGCCCCGAGAAGACGACCGGCGGGCAGAGCCGGTTCTTGAGCTCGTCGTCGTCGTCCACGAGCGCCTCGACCGCCCCCACCGTCGCCGCTCCCCACGGCACGAACCCGAGCGTCACGTACTCGAGCGCGATGCGACCCGGGCTGAACAGCGGGCGGGGCGTCGTGGGCGGGACACCCGCGGCGGTGCAGTCGACGTACACGTGGTCCGGGCCGGTCGGGAGCTCGCCGTCGTCGAAGACGATCCGCTCCGCGGTGACCCGCCGGACCCGGCCACGACGCACCACGTCCTCGATGGTGCGCAGCGCTTCGATCTCCCCCACGCTCACCGTGGCCCCTCGGAAGGCGGTCGGCTCCTCGTCGGGATCGACCCGGAGGAAGACCTCGGACGCCTCCAGACGGTGGGCGAAGTCCCGTGCGTCCGCGGCTGCGGCCGCCGCCGCGATCCAGCGGGCCTGGAGCTGCATGAACGACCGGACCATCTCGCGTGGCTGCGTGAACGCACGGTTGAAGTACCAGCCGTCGCGGGAGCGCACCCACCGGATGCGGTCGGGGTCGACGCCCATCTCGAGCAGCCAACCGCACGTGTCCATGGAGGTCTTTCCGCCGCCGATGATCGTGTAACCGGCTGCGGCGCGGCCGGGATCGACCAGGTCGTTGGGCGGGATGACGACGGCTCCCTCGTCGATGGCGAAACCCGGCGTGTGCGTCTTGGGGATCGACGACTCCGTGTAGGTGGCGTCGACCACGCGACGGCGAGCCCGGACGGCGGTCTCCGCGCCCGTGAGCAGTGACCGGACCAGCTGCGTCCCGTCGTCCCGCTCCCGGTGCTCCGACAGGCCGAGGAACCGCACCCGCCCCGTCGGCAGGAGCACCTGTTCGAGGACCGTGTCGTAGTAGCCGACGATCTCGGCCGCCGTCGCACGCTCGTAGAACCCGGCGTTCGGACCGGTCCGGTCGATGCGGTCCTCCCCGAGGTCGAGCGAGGTGACGCCGTAGGTGGCCGACGGCTGGAGCAGGCGCACGAACGGATACGCGTCCAGCCAGTGACCGCCGGGCCGGTGCCGCCGGTCCACGAGGAGCACCTCGCACTCCTGGTCCTCGGCGACCAGGGCGTCCACGAACGCCATGCCCGACGCCCCCGCGCCCACGACCAGGAAGTCGACCTCGATCTCGTCCATGCGAGCCCTCCCCGTGGCAGGGCCGACGCTAACGGTCGGCATCGGGCAGCCGCCGGTGAACCCGGTGCCGATCGCGTCGACGTGTAACGAAACTCGTCGTGCGGACAAGAAGTGTGCATGAGGGACGGAGACGGACCACAGGCGCTCAGGGCCGAGCTGCCGACCGCACCCACCGCGATGCCCACGGATCGCCGACGCCAGGAGTTCTGCGTGGACGTCGCGAGCGAGACGTTGCGCGAGGCGCTGTCCCACGTGGGCATGCGGGCGGGCTTCACGCTCCGCCGCACCCTCGGGCCCGACACCTGCCACGTGGTCGACGAGCCCAAGGCCGTGGTCGGCTCGATCGCCGCGCAGGCGACCGTCCTGGTCGTCGAGCCCACGCCGTGCGGCGCCCAGGTCGGAATGAAGGCCCTGGCCGCCGGGACCGTCAGCGCGGTCATCTCCGGCGAGCGACCGAACGACCTCGCCGATGCCCTGGGGTTCGTCCGCAACGGATGGGCGCTCGCCCCGCTGGACATCGTCGAGACCGCGTCGAAGATGCCCGACCTGTCCGAGCGCCAGACGGTGATCGTGGGCGCGATCCTGGCGGGCCAGGCCACGCGTGAGATCGCAAAGGGCCTGTACCTGTCCGACGCCTCGGTGAAGCGGGAGCTCGCCACCCTGTTCCGGTCGTTCGGCGCGGAGAACCGGCTGGAGCTCGCCGCCCTCGGCGCGTCGCTGGGCTTCCGGCCGCAGAGGATCTGCCCTTGACCGTCGCCTGGCCCCGGACGTGGGTTGCTTCGGTCCCCGCCGGGCGCCAGGGTGTCCCCGTGGAGCCGGTCGTGACCGTCCCCGATCTGCTGGAACACGCCCGGGACGGCGACCTCGCGGCGTTCGCCCAGTTCTACGACCAGGAGGCGCCGAAGCTGCTCCGCTGGTTCGGCCGTCGCACCGCGGCGGCGGACGTCGCCGCCGACCTGTGCGCCGAGACGTTCGCGAAGACCCTCGCCAACCTCGGCCGCTACGACCCCGGTCGCGCGGCTGCCCCTCAGGCCTGGCTGTACGGATTCGCCAAGAACGAGTTCCGCGGCTGGCTGCGGCGCCAGCGCGTGGAGGACGACGCACGCCAGCAGCTCGGCATCCAGGTCGAGACGCCCGACGCCGACGAGTTCGACCTCGTGGAGCTGCGCGTCGACCTGGAGCGACTCGCCGGTCCCCTCGACGGCGCGCTGAGGTCGCTCAGCGCCCCCATCCGGGAGGCCGTGGAGCTGCGGGTCGTGCAGCAGATGTCGTATGCCCGGATCGCGGAGCGGCTGAGCTGCTCGGAGGGCGCGGCGCGGGTCCGCGTGTCCAGGGGGCTGGCCCAGCTGCTGGACCATCTGAACGACGAGGAGCGCTCGGATGGCTGACGACGACTTCCTCGCAGCGCTCCGGGCGCAGCTGCTGGTCGCCGCCGAGCGGCAACGACACCAGCAGCAGCTGGACGAACAGGAGGCACCGGTCGAGCTGCCGTCACGTCCGAGTGCTCGCCGGAACCGGATGCTCATCCTCGCCGCAGCCGCCGTAGTCGCCGTCGCGGCGATGAGCGGCCTGCTCATCGGCCGGTCGGCCGACCCCGCCGCCGCGGACGTGGAGGTCTCCATCGACGGGCCCGACTTCGTCGTCCGGCTCACCAGCCTCGAGACGCGACCCGACGAGATCGTCGCCGAGGCCAGGGCGGCCGGTCTCGACGTCCGCGTCCGCGAGGTGCCGGTCGGGCCGTCGAACGTGGGCAAGTTCATCGGTTCGTCGGGTGATCAGCCCGCGGACTTCCGCCCGATCGATCCCGAGTCCGACGCCTTCACCGGCTTCCGCATCAGCAAGGACTGGCCCGGGACCCTGGAGCTCGTGCTGGGACGCGCGGCGCACGACGGCGAGTCGTGGATCGGCCCGACCGACGCGCTCCAACCCGGTGAGGCGCTGGCGTGCGAGCCGCTGCTCGGCGACCCGGTCGAGTCCGTGCAGCGGGAGCTCGAGGATCGGAACCTCGCGGTCCGCTGGTTCATGCTCCCCACGCCGGCGGAGGTCGACGATCCGGGTCCCTACGGGTCGTGGCACGTCGTGTCCGTCGAGGCGCTGTCGCCTCACGACATCAGGGTGACCGCGACCGTCGACGGGTCCTGGCCGTTCCAGATCGAGCGACCGTCGTTCCCGACGGCCTGCTGAGCGACCGGGCCCGCGAGGTCCTGGATCCGTCGGTGCAGCTCGATCGCGGCGCCGGCCACATCGAGGTCGCCGAGGCCCTCGAGCAGCTCGACGTCGAGCTCCGAGTCCAGTCGCTCCTCCAGCCAGGAGATCGCCTCGATCGCACCGAGGGAGTCCAGCGGCAGCAGGTCGCCCAGCAGCGCCCGGAGCTCGCCGGGGTCCGGCGCCGGGTCCGTCGTCCCGCCGGTGAGCGGTCGGCGCCGCCGTTCGAGGATCTCACGGTGACGTTCGTCCCAGCGGAGTCGGTTCAACGAGAGGATCAGCACGTCCCAGTAGCGACCGCGCCAGTAGTCGAAGTTGGTGAGTCGCCCCTCCACGTCCGCGACGTCGGTCAGCGTGGCGAACTGGCGGAGGTTGAACTCGGGCGCCTCGATCCAGAGCTTGTGGAAGTCGAACTCGTCGAACAGCCAGTTGATGAGCAGCCCGGTCGCCTCGGCCACCGCGTGGGTCGTGTCCTGCGCCGACACCGCGAACAGGTGGCAGTGGCCGGCCGCGGTGTTCACGTTGTACGAGCCGACGAGGCCGACCGCTCGTCCGGCGCGGTCGACCACGACGAACTGCGCGTGGACGCCGCGCCAGAGGTCCTGCTGGAACTCGGCCGGGTTCGGGGTGCGACCGCGGTAGCGCCAGCGGCTCCCGGAGTCGACCGCCAGCAGCTCGTAGAGCCAGTCGTGGTCACCGCTGCGGACCGCACGGAGGCGGACGCTGCGGCTCGAGAGCGCGGCGGACGTCACGACGACGCGTACTGGATGCTGTTCGACGCGTTGTTCAGCGGCGACAGGTTGGTCTGCGCCGGCGTCGTCGCCTCCGACGCACCGCTCTTGTCGAACCCGTCGAAGAACCGGACGACGGGGCAGAAGTTGATCGTGGAGCTGATCCGGTTGATCCACGTCGCGGAGAGGTTCAGGTAGCCGCCGGCGCAATCGCTGCCGGTCACGGTGATCGACGCGCCGGTCGTGTTGAAGCCGTCGTAGTGGATGCCGATCGGTCCGGACGCGGCGGCCGCGGCCACCAGGTCGTCAGCGACGACATCCGCGACGTCGATCCGCGCCGCCGGGTCCACGTCCAGCCCGGCTGTCGCCAGCGCCTCGGCGAGCGTGCCGAAGCACACCGGCTC
>JAEZAI010000387.1 GCA_023427825.1 Actinomycetes bacterium | reverse complement strand
CCCCGAGGGCCGCCAGGTCGGTGCGACGTTCCTGCGCAACAACCTGTCCAAGCAGAGCATCTGCATCGACCTGAAGTCGGACGAGGGCCGCCAGCTGGTCCTGGACCTGGCACCGAACTTCGACGTCGTCGCGGAGAACTTCAAGGCGGGCGCGCTCTCCCGGATGGGTCTGGGCTACGAGCACGTCGCCGCCGTGCACCCCGACGTGGTGTACCTGTCGGTGTCCGGCTTCGGGAACACCACCGACTCGCCGTACAAGGACCGGCCCGCGTTCGCCGCGATCGTCGAGGCCATGTCCGGCATCTACGACTACGCCGCACGCGACGACCGACCGCCGCCCGCCAGCCCCGTCGGCGCCCTCGGCGACATCTCCGCCGCGCTGTTCGCCGCCATCGGGGTGCTCGCCGCCCTGCGCCAGCGGGACCGGACCGGCGAGGGCCAGTACGTCGACGTCGCCATGCTGGACGCGCTCGTCGCCATGACCGACATCGTCCCGAACTTCTGGTCGATGGGGCTCAAGGAGCGCGCGCCGCTGATCCTCGAGAACTTCCGCGCCTCGGACGGCTGGTTCGTCCTCCAGGTCGGCCGGGAGCCGCAGTTCCAGGCGCTGGCCGAGCTGATCGGGCGCCCCGAGTGGTTGACCGACGAGCGGCTCGCCACCCGGCCCGGGTGGGTCGCCCACATGGAGGAGGTGATCCGCCCCGCCATCGAGGAGTGGGCCGCCACCCGCACGCGGCAGGAGGCGGCGGCGCAGATGGCCGGCGCCGGGCTGGCGTCAGGACCGTGCCTGACCGACGAGGAGGTCGTCCACGACCCACACGTCGCCATGCGCGACATGCTCGTGGAGATGCCCCGGACCGACGGCGTGGAGCAGCCGGTGCTGACGCCGGGCAACCCCGTGAAGCTGTCGGGCGTGGCCGAGGGACCCGAGACGCGGGTGCCGTGGCTGGGCGAGCACACCGACGAGGTGCTGGCCAAGGAGATCGGCTTGTCCGCCGAGCGCCTGGCCGAGCTGCGCGCCGCCGGCGTCATCGCCTGAGAACCCCCATCCCCAGCGGTCCCTCGGGTGTGACATCGGTTACATTGCCCGGAACTGCCGAACGGCAACCCGGGGGGAACCATGCGAAGGAAGCACCTCGTGCTCGTCGCCGTGCTCGCGACCGCTGCGCTCGTCGCCGGTGCGTGCGGTGCGAGCGGCGACTCGAAGGCGTCCGAGGACGAGGGCGCCACGACCACGACCGAGGGTTCGGCCAAGGAGGCGGCGGCCGGCCAGTTCGGCGACCTGAAGGACGTGTGCGGCAAGGGCGAGAACAAGATCGCCGACGGAGAGGCCGGCCAGGGCACCGACAAGCTCTACATCGGCGTCGCCACCGACCGGAGCTCCACGGTCCGGCCGGGCCTCAACAAGGAGATGTGGGACGCGTCGGTGGCGTTCGTGGACTGGTGCAACGCGCAGGGCGGCATCGGGGGCCTGCAGATCGAACCCGTCGAGGCCGACGCCGCGCTGTTCGACGTGCCGGCGGCCATGACCAAGATCTGCAAGTCCGTGTTCGCCATGGTGGGCGGCGGCTGGGCGCAGGACAACCTGCAGTTCACCGGCAAGGACGACTCCGACTTCCACAAGTGCGGTCTCGTCGACATCCCCGGCTACGCGGTGTCGCCGGAGAAGGCCGACTCCAGCGGTCAGGTCCAGCCGGTGCCGAACCCGGGCACGACCGTCTCCAACACGTTCATCCGCGACTACGCCGAGCTGTACCCGAAGGAGTCGCAGAAGGTGGCGATCGCGTACGCGGAGCTGCCGGCGCTGAAGATCGTCAAGGAGAAGTACGCGGCCGCCGTCAAGGACGCCGGGCTCGACGTGGTCGCCGAGATCCCGTATCCGCCGACCGGTATGGCCGACTGGACGCCGCTCGCGCAGTCGATCCTCGGCTCCGGCGCCGGGACGCTGATGTGGGTCGGAGAGGCCGGCAACGTGACCAGCGCCGTCGCCAAGCTGAAGGAGCAGGGCTGGACCGGCCACCCACTGCTCGAGACGAACATGTACGACCCCCTGCTGTTCTCGCAGGGCAACGAGGCGGTCGAGGGCGCGGTGGTCCGCCAGGCCATGCACCCGGTCGAGGAGGCGGACGACTGGCCCGCCACCCGGCAGTACCTCGAACACCTCGAGCAGTACGTGCCCGACTCCAAGGTCGCCCCGCTCGGCATCCAGACCACGAGCGCGTGGCTGCTGTTCGCCGTCGCCGCCAACGCCTGCGCGAAGGCCAACGACGGCACGATCTCGCGTCAGTGCGTCCTGGAGCAGGCCGCCGCGCAGGAGGACTGGACCGGCGGTGGTCTGCACGCCGCGCAGGACCCGGCGGCGTTCTCCGAGACCTCGGCGAGCCCGTGCTCGATGCTGCTCGTCGTCAAGGACGGCAAGTTCGAGCGCCTCTTCCCCGAGGTCGGCGGTGAGGGTGACGACGGCGACGGCTTCCACTGCCCGTCGAACGGCGTGACCGAGGTGCCGGCCAACGCCGGCAAGGGCGTCGTCGCCCCCGGCGCCAAGATCTGACGTCACGACCGCCCGA
>JAEZAI010000329.1 GCA_023427825.1 Actinomycetes bacterium | reverse complement strand
GAGCAGCGCGACCGCCACCCACGGCTCGGCCTGGGCGCGGCGGGCGAGCTCCATCACCAGGTCGGCCAGCGCGACGTCGGAGGAGGTCGCCCGGCGTCGCGACGCGGCGGCCGCCAACGCCTCGAGGTGGCGCGAGAACGACACGGCGGCGACGGTCCTGGGGGTCCCGAACGCCTCGACCACCTCCTGCAGCGGGACGTCGTCAGCCGACGCCGACAGGATCGCCGCGAACCCGACGTCCTCGAAGCCGTCCGCGAAGAGCGGCGCCGCAGCCTGCGCGACGGCGACCAGTCCGACCACTCCCCGGCGGGAGGCCGACGCCTGGTGCAGCTCGACCTCGATCTCGGACACCGAGCGGGGGCGCGTGATCGGCACGGTGAGCGCGGTGGCCAGCGCGACGACCGCGTCCGCGTACAGGTCCGACCGGATGGCGCCGTCCATGCAGCTCTGCTCCACGCGCAGGCCCTCGGCGAGCGCGCCGGTGACCAGCGCCAGCTCCTCGACGGTGAAGGGCTCCACGACACGGCGCTCCGACGTGTCGAGCATGGCCTGGAGCATGGCTTCGAACACCGGGCGGAACGATCCCCAGAACTCGTCGCGCAGCCGGCGGCGCAGGACCTCCGCATCGGGTCCGATCCCGTGGGCGAGCGCGATCACGCGCTGCATGCGACGGTCGTAGCGACGCTCGTCGGGGGCCTCGAGCGCGTCCCAGTTGAACTGGGCGGCGGCCCGCACGGCCGCCGCCAGGCCGTCGGAGGCGAGCAGCGCCGCCCCCTCCTTCGCTGCGTCGATGGGCTCGGCAGCGATGTCCGACAGCAGCGAGTCGACCATGGCCTCGCCGAGGTCGCGCATGGTCGGGAAGTGGTACTGCACGCCCCCGGCGGACACCCCTGCTGCGGCGGCGACCCGGCGCACGGACAATCCCGCCGGGAGCTTGGCCAGGTCGGCGTCGTCCAGCGCGTCCCACGCCGCCTCGACGATGGCGGCCCGGGCGGACCGACCCTTGGGGGTGTCGGGTCGACGCCGCTCGGCACTCCCCCCGGAGGGCGTGCCCGCCTCGGAGGCCCCACCCGCGTCGGGGGCACCGACGTCGGTCACGGCGAGGCGGGCGTAGTCGCGGGCCGCAGACGCACCGGGAGGTGGCGGACGCCGGTGTGCTTGTTGGAGCGGGTCCACTCGATCGGCCCGGTCGGCTCGGGCGGCTCGACGGCGTCGAGCAAGGATCCGACGATCGACGCGATCTCCAGCCGTGCGAGCCGGGCCCCCAGGCAGAAGTGGGCGCCGTGACCGAACGCCACGTGGCGGTTCGGCGTGCGGCGGACGTCGAACCGGTCGGGCTCGGGGAACTCCGCATCGTCACGGTTGGCGGACGACCACCAGAGCGTCACGCGGTCGCCGGCGCGGATCAGCCGACCGTCCACCTCCACGTCGCGGGTGGCGGTCCGGCGGTTGTAGGGCGTGGACGACGCGAACCGCAGCATCTCCTCGACGGCGGCCGGGACCAGCGAGCGGTCGTCGCGCAGCGCCGCCCACTCATCGGGCCGCTCGGCGAGCGCCGCCACGCCGGCGGCGATCGTGTTCCGCGTGGTCTCGGTCCCCGCCGCGACGAGCAGCGAGAACAGCAGCTGGACCTCGTCGTCACGCAGGCGCCGTCGGCCGCCCGGCGCGTCGGCGTCGTCCACCTCGCCGTGGACGGCGAGCGACAGCAGGTCGTCACCGGGTTCTGCCCGACGTCGCTCGATCAGCGCGCTGCCGTACTCGAACATCGCGATCGCCGCCGCGGCCGCGCGCTCGGAGCTGCCGCCCAGGTCCCGGTCGTCGTGGTCCAGGGTGGCGTCGGCCCATTCGATGAGCAGGCGGCGGTCGTCCTGCGGCACGCCCAGCAGCGACGCGGCGGCCTGCAACGGCAGCTCCGCGGCCACGTCGACGAGCAGGTCGACCTCGCCCCGGCCGAGCGCGGCGGCCACGATCGCGTCGGACCGGCGCCGCAGGTCGTCGGCGAGCGCCCTGACCGCTCGGGGCGACAGGGCGGGTGTGAGCAGCGACCGGACGCGCTGGTGGTGCGGGTCGTCGGTCATGTTGAGCAGCACGCCGGTGTAGCCCTCGGGAAGGTCCTCGATCAGCGTGCCGCCCCCGTCCCGACCCGGACCCGTCCGGCTCGAGAACGTGGCGCCGTCGGACGCGGCGGCCACCACGTCCGCGTACCGGCTGAGCACCCAGAACCCGTCGTCGCCGGGGACGTGCGGCGTGGGCGGGTGGAACCACACGGGCCGCTCCCGGCGCAGGGCCGCGAACACCGGGTGCGGGAAGCCGTGCTCGAAGAGCGACAGGTCGCAGAGGTCGATCCCTTCGACGTCGACGTCGCTCCCCGGTCCCGTCACCGTGGCGTCCACCCGCTCCCCCTCCGGTCGCTGTCCGCGCCGGACGCTACCGCCGGTTCCCGGGCCCAGCCGACCCCGACCGGTTCCCGGGCTCAGCCGACCCCGACCGGTTCCCGGTCACTGGGCTGCTCGTCGCGCCCGGCGCCCTCCAGGTCGACCACCGTCGGCGTCTCCTCCTCGTCGGCGTCGCCGGCGTCGCCCACGTGCTCCGAGAAGCCGAACCGGTCGTGGAACCGGCGCATCCAGGCGGGCGCCCACCAGTTGGCGTCACCGGCGAGCTTCATGAAGGCCGGCACGAGCGTCGCCCGGATCAGCGTGGCGTCCATCACCACGGCGAGCGCCAGACCCAGACCGAACAGCTTGATGAACGTGATGCCGGACGTGGCGAAGGCCAGGAAGGTGACGGTGAGCAGCGCCGCGGCGGCGGTGACGATCCGACCGGAGCGCTCCAGCCCGACGGCGATCGACCGCTCGTTGTCGCCCGTGCGGTCGTACTCCTCCTTGATGCGGGAGAGCAGGAACACCTCGTAGTCCATCGACAGGCCGAAGGCGATGCAGAACATGAGGATCGGCGTCGTCGTGTCGGTCATCCCGGTCGGGGTGAAGCCGAGCACACCGGACAGGTGCCCCTCCTGGAAGATCCAGACCATGGCTCCGAACGTGGCGCTGAGCGACAGCATGTTCAGCACGATCGCCTTGAGCGGCACCAGCACCGAGCCGAACATCAGGAACAGCAGGACGAACGTGGCCACCACGATGATGGCGATCGCCCACGGCAGCCGGGCCGCGATCGCCTCGGTCGAGTCGACGAACCCCGCCGATCGTCCGCCCACCACCACCTCACCCGGGGCCTCGGCGGCCCGGACGTCCGCCACCAGCTCCTCGCCCTCGGCGGAGATCGGCACGACGTCGGGGACGACGCTCAGGCGCACGTCGTCGCCGGACCGGTAGCCCTGCAGCATGGGGTCGGTGGGGGCGACCTGCACCCCCTCGATGTAGCGCCCCGTCGGGGCGTCGACGCGCTGCACGCCCTCGAGCAGCGACAGCTCCCCGGCGTAGGCGGCGACCTCCGCGTCGGTCGGCGCCGAGGCGCCGCCGTCGCTCGAGTCGCCGAGCACCACCACCGAGAACGCATCGGCCTCCTCGGAGCTGAAGTCGTCCTGCAGCTGCTCGGTGCTCGTGCGGGTCGGGTCTCCCTCCGGGAGCACCCGCTCGTCGGGCACTCCGAAGCGGACACCCAGGAACGGGGCGCCGAGCAGGAGCAGGACGACGACACCCACGACCGCGACCGGGACCGGCCTGCGCATGACGGCCTCGGCGTTGCGGCGCCAGAACCCGCTCGCGGGCGCAGCGGGGGGACGGCGGAACAGGCGGAGACCGTCGACGCGGCGGCCGGTGAGCGCCAGCAGCGCCGGGAGCGCGACGACCGACGTGAACGCGGCCACCAGCGTGACACCCACCCCGGCGTAGGCGAACGAGCGGAGGAAGTAGAGCGGGAACACGAGCAGCGCAGAGAGCGACACGGCGACGGTCAGGGCCGACACCGCCACGGTCCGGCCGGCGGTCTCGACGGTGCGCACCACGGCGGCCCGGATCGCCCGGTGCTCGTCGGGCTGCCACGTCGAGCGGGGATGGCGGGCGAGCTCCTCCCGGAACCGGCTCACGATGAACAGCGAGTAGTCGATCGCCAGGCCCAGCCCGAGCGCGGTGACCAGGTTGATCGAGAACACCGACACGTCGGTGAACATCGACACCACCCACAGCGTGAGGAACGTGCCCAGGACCGACACCGCGCCGACCAGCAGCGGCAGCCCGGCGGCGACGAGGCCGCCGAACACGATGACGAGCAGGAGCAGCGTGATCGGCACGGCGATCGACTCGGCGGTGGAGAGGTCGCCCTCGATGTTGCTCGACACCGCCGAGAAGACCGGGCCCCTGCCGGAGTAGCCGAGCGCGAGCGGTCCGGCCCGGTCGCCGAGCTCCTCCTGCAGGCGCTCGGACGCGGCCATCACCGCGTCGTCGTCACCCGCCAGCCGCACGACGACCATGGCGGACGTTCCGTCGGTCGATCGCAGCGGGGCCACCCGACCGAGGCTCCAGTAGCTGACGACCTCGGCGACGTCGGGGTCCTCGGCCAGCCGCTGGGTCAGCGCCTCACCCGCCGCGATCGCCGGCGCCGAGTCCACGGCCGGTGCGCGGCCGTCGGGGCCGTCCGGGCTGTCGGGGCTCTCGGGACCCGCGACCGCGTCGCCCGGCGCCGTGGCGAGGACGACGAAGTTGGGCGTGCCGGAGTCGAACCGCTCCGCCAGGAGTGCCTCGGCCCGGGTCGACTCGGCGGACGGGTCCTCGAAGCCGCCGCCGGAGAGCCGGTCGAAGACGCCCACGCCGAGCACGGCGGCGAGGACCAGGAACACGCCGGTGGCGGCGAGCACCGCTCGTGGGCGGCTGACGGACAGTTGACCGAGCGATCGGAACATGACGCCCTCCCCGGGCTGCTCACAGCTGTGAATTCACATCTGTGCATGTACGACTGTGTGTTTACAGGTGTTCATTCACTCGCGTACACTCACGGATGTCAACCTCTTCCGGTAGGTTTTTCCGTGGACATGACCGACGTCACTGCACCGCCGAACGTGACAGGTCCCGTCGGGGCCGCCACCGATGCGTCGCGCCGCCGACCGCGGAACCCCCGCGGCCAGGGCGACCGGCTGCGGGACGAGCTGCTCGAGGCCGCGCTGCGGCTGCTGGCCGACGCCGCCCACCCCGACGACGTGTCCATCCGCGCCATCGCCCGTGAAGCCGGTGTCTCCCCCACGGCGGCCTACCGCCACTTCGACGACCGCGACGAGCTGGTCGAAGAAGCCGTCAGCTGCTGCTTCAAGGGGTTCTCGGAGCTGCTGGCCGAGCGGGTCGCAGACGTGGACGACCCCTTCCGCCGACTCCAGGAGGCCGGTCGCGCCTACTTCGACTTCGCCGAGCAGCAGGGCGGCCGCTACCGCGTGCTGTTCTCGAACCCGGTGAAGTTCGAGATCGCCTCCGAGGCCTCGCACAAGCACCTGGCGGGTGACCAGGCGTTCGACGCGCTCGTGCAGATCGTCCAGGACTGCATCGACGCCGGCGCACCGACCCGCACCGACGACGCCCGGTTCATCTCGTACCAGGTGTGGACGTGGGCCCACGGGATCGTGGACCTGCGCATCACGCACGACGAGATGGACTTCCCCGACTCCGGCGCGTTGCTCGCGGACCTGCAGGTCGCGCTCGGCCTGGTCCCGCCGACCTCCTGAGGCGCGCCCGGCCTCGCCGAGCGGAGCTCCGACGAACCGTCAGCCGAAGCTGACGGTGGGCGGCGCCGAGTGGCCCTCCGGGGCGTCGTAGAACACGCCCTTCTCCACGCCCGACATGCCGGCGAACAGCGACCACGGGATCGTCACCATCGTGCGGTTCAGCGTGGCGACCGCGTCGTTGTAGTACTGGCGGGCGAACGCCAGCTGGTCCTCGGTCCGGGTCAGCTCGCCCTGCAGCTGCTGGAAGTTCGCGGACGCCTTCAGGTCGGGATAGGCCTCGGCGACCGCGAACAGGTTCGCCAGCGCCTGGCGCATCTGACCGTCCGCCGCGGCCTTCTCCTCGACCGAGCTCGCCGACTGCGCCGCGGCGCGGGCCTGCGTGACCGCCTCGAGCGTGCCGCGCTCGTGGCCCATGTAGCCCTTGACCGTCTCGACCAGGTTCGGGATCAGCTCGGCCCGGCGAGTCAGCTGGACGTCGATGCCGGCGAACGCCTCGTCGACCGACACGCGCTGCTGGCGCAACCGGTTGAGCGCCGTGACGACCAGCAGGCCGATCACGACGACGAGCACGACGATGACGATGATGGCGATCAGCACGAGGACCCTCCGAACCGTTCGGGACAGTCTGTCACCCCGAGCCCCGGCCGCCGCTCAGCCGTGACCCCGACCCACGGCGCCGCCCGGCCGTCACGACGACCCGTGCCGCCGCCCGGCATCACCACGACCCGCCGCCGCCGCCCCCGCCGCCGGAGCCGCCGGAGAACCCACCGCCCCCACCGAAGCTCGACGCGGCGGACTGCACCTGCGACGCCGCGTAGCTCGCGCTGGCGGAGCTGATGGCGGCGTCGAACGAGCTGGCCATCGACGACGCGAACGCAGGACCGGGGCGGCCGACGCCGGTCCAGTAGATCCACGGCAGCACCGGCAGGTCCACGCCCTGGGACACGAACCGCTGCGCCCAGGCGTCCGCGGATCCGAACACCAGCGCCCACGCCAGGTACGTCGGGTACCAGTCCAGGTGCTTGGCCGCCTCGAAGCGCGATTCGGCGGAGTCGGTGGTGAGGAAGCGGGCGAAGCCGCCCGTGCGCGACCAGAGGTCGCGGCCCGTGGCGGTCCGCTTGGTGCGCGAGCCGGGGTCCGCCGCCACCTGCACCGCCACGAGCGCGAAGACGGCGAGGCCGATGAACAGCGGCCAGCCCCACCAGGTGCCCCGACCGAACAGCCAGAGGCCGGTCAGCCCGAGCACGCCCAGCACCGCGATCCAGCCGAGCAGGTTGCCCAGGATGCCGGCCGCCGACGGCGCCAGGTACTCCTGCGCCTGACGGTTGACGATGCCGCGCATGGTCGAGCGAGCGGTCGAGATCTTCTCGCCGGCGGATGCCGTCGACGACACGAGGAAGCTGTCTCCTGCGGACGTCAGACCAAGCCCGGCGAGCATGGCCCGCTCCATCTCCGGCACCTGCGCGGCCTGCGGGTCGACGAGCAGGTTGACGTTCCACGCGTCGTCGTTGCCGTCCAGGCGGACGATGCCCTTGGCGCCCAGGTCGTACAGCGTCGCCTGCAGGTCGTCGTCCGAGGTCGTCTCCGAGAGCACCTTGGCGCCGAGCGCCGGCGAGATGCCCTCGGGCGGCTCGAACAGCACGGGGAAGCCGGGCTGGCGCTCGCGCGTGGCCATCACGAACCAGATGCCCAGGCCCAGGCCCAACAGGCCGGCCAGCGTGCTCCACAACCAGGTCAGGTTCGTGGGATCCTCGGGTGGCAGCGGCACGGCCCCGTCCGGGAACGTGGCCCGGACCGTGACTGGAGTGAACGGGGCGAGCGGACCGGTGCGCACGGTCATCGTCCGCTCGGAGAGGTCCGCCGTGCACGGCGTCGCCTCGCCCTGCACGCACTCGACCTTGGTGACCTCGGCGGGCAGTCGGGCCGTGATCACCACCTGGTCCATCGCCATCTGCCAGCCGCTGCCGACCACGTTCCACCACCAGACGACGGTCCCGTCGGCGCCGCGCTCGAGCGTGTCGGTGGTGGTCGAGCGGATCACGTACTGGTGCTGACCCGGGGTGAGGAACACCGAGGCGCTGCCGATGCGCATCGTCTCGGTGCCGGCCGCCGAGTCGGTCCACTCCCACGGCTCGGGTGCGCCGTCCCTGGTGACGGAGACGTCGCTGACCGGGTGCTTCACGCCGTGCCGGTGGTTGTCGGCCACGTCGAAGATGCGGAAGATGCCGTGCTTGCCGCCGGGCATCTCCACGTCGATGGTCTCGGTGATCAGCAGCTTCCCGTCGGCGGACAGCTCGAAGTCACCGGCGTAGCGGGTGATGCGGGCGGTGTCGTCCTGCTCCGAGCTGAACGGCGGGACGAACACGACGACGACGACCGCCGCGAGCACCAGCAGCCGCAGGAACCAGGCGGTGGCGGTCCGACGTCCGGTCTTCACGGCGCCGACAGTACCGACGGACGCCATGGCCGCCGCGCCACCGTCAGGTCGAGCCGAGCTCGGCCCGGCGGAGAGCGCGCGTCGGGTCAGGCGTTGGGCGGCAGGTCGGTGCCCACGCCCCGGCGCCGGATCCGCACCAGGTCCTCGTGCGCCGCGCCGCCGTCCGCAGCCGGCTCGACGTCGGACGCCGCGACCGAGCCCGCCGTGGTCGCCGGCGCCGCGGCTGCGTCGATGCCGCCGGGCAGCTCGAGCGGCACGAAACCCCAGTCGGCGAGGAGCTCCAGGTCCGCGTGGGCGGCCTGGCCCTCGGTGGTCAGGTAGTCCCCGACGAAGATGCTGTTGGCGACCTCGAGCGCCAGCCCCTGCACCGAGCGCAGGTGCACCTCGCGCCCGCCCGCGATCCGGATCTCGGTGGTCGGGAACATGAACCGGAACATCGCCAGGATGCGCAGGCAGCGCTGGGGCGTCAGCTCCCACCGGCCGGCCATCGGGGTGCCGTCGACCGGGATCAGGAAGTTGATCGGCACCGAGTCGGGCTCGAGCGCGCGCAGCGCGAGCGCCACGTCGACGACGTCGTCGTCGTCCTCGCCCATGCCGAACAGCGCGCCCGAGCACGGCGACAGGCCCGCGGCCTTGGCGGCACCGACGGTCTCCACGCGGTCCTGGAACCCGTGGGTCGTGCAGATGTCGCCGTAGTGGCCCTCGGAGGTGTTGAGGTTGTGGTTGTAGGCGTCGACGCCGGCGTCGGCCAGACGCTCGGCCTGGCCGTCGGCCAGCAGGCCCAGGCACGCGCACACCTCCAGGCCCGGGTGCGCGTCCCGCACCGCCATGACCGCCTCGGCGACGTGCTCCACGTCCGCGTCGGTGGGTCCTCGCCCGCTCGACACCAGGCACACGCGCGCGGCGCCGGCGTGCACCGCACGGGAGGCGGCGTCGTGCACGACGTCGGACCCGACGGTCCGGTACGTGAGGATGCCCGCCTCGGAACCCCGCCGCTGCGAGCAGTAGTCGCAGTCCTCCGGGCACAGGCCCGACTTCAGGTTCACCAGGAAGTTCATCTTCACGGTGTTGCCGAAGGTGGCCCGCCGCAGCACGCCGGCCGACGCCACCGCGGCGACCGTGTCGGCATCGGAGAGTCGCAGGACGGCCAGCGCGTCGGATCGATCGAGGGCGTCACGCCGATCCGCCGCCGCCCGGCAGCGCTCGAGCAGCGCCGCGGTGTCGGGCGTGCTGGAGGTCTCGGTGGTGTCGCGGGCCGTGATCGACATGGCGGAATGGTGGCACGGTCCCGGCCCCCGGGTGGCATTGCAGGGGCGCACGTCACACCGCTCGATCCGGCTGCGGGGCGGGCCGCCGCTATGGTCGATCGACCGTGAGCACCCCGTCGACACCTCCGAGCCCTCCCGCCGAGCGACCCCCTCGGGTGGCGCTCGCGACGTGCCGCGAGGCGCTGGGGGCCGACGAGGACGCGCCGCTCCTGATCGACGCGCTCGCCGACGCGGGCATCGGCGCGGTCGAGCGGGTGTGGGACGACCCCGACGTCGACTGGGCGACGCACGACCTGGTGGTCCTCCGCTCCACCTGGGACTACGCGCTCCGCCGCGAGGAGTTCCTGGCCTGGACCGAGCGCGTGCAGGCGGTCACCGACCTGCGCAATCCGGCCGGCGTCGTCCGCTGGAACACCGACAAGCGCTACCT
>JAEZAI010000328.1 GCA_023427825.1 Actinomycetes bacterium | reverse complement strand
GCTGCGCGCCGACGGCGTCGTCAGCTGAACAGGTACTCCGACATCGCCAGGCTCCGCAGCCGGCCCATGTCGAACGCCGTCTGCACGCTGTCGAGCATGACCGTGAGGTTGCCGAGGTCGCCCAGGTGGAACGCCTCGATGTCGGAGACGATCTCCTCGGACGGCCACGACTCCACGACCACCCCGTCGAGCGGCGGTGCTCCGGCCGACACCGGGTGCACGACCGAGTTGCGCACGTAGCGCAGCCGGGGCTGCACGCGCTCCGACATCGGCGACTGGTGGCCGTACCAGAGCTCGCGGAACGTGCGCGGGTCGAGCGTCGGGTTGCGGTGGACCAGCGCGAGCGTGACCAGGCCGGGGGAGCGCTCGCCGTCGGGCCAGTCCCGGAGCTCGCCGCGACGTTGACCGAACTCGCTCCAGAGCGACTCGGTCACCAGGTAGGCGTCGTTGCGGACCCCGACCGCGCCGGCCGCGGCCTGCGCGTCGCCGGCCAGGTCGTGGGCCGGCACCCAGTAGGCGATGGCGGCGCGGACCGGGAGCTCGCCGCCCGGGCACGGCATGGGTCCCGGGATGCCCACGCGGTCGTCGGCCAGGTGGATGCTGATGCCCGACGCCCCCGCTGCGGTCAGCTCCGGGACCACGCGCTCGAGGACCTCGGCCCGGAGATCGGCGCCGTCGCGGTCCTCCCGCTCCCGCACCACGTGCACCAGCTTCTCCATGTCGGCCCCCTCGGGTGAGCGACGGTCGTCGGGTGCGACGCCGGCGGTCAGGTCGTGTAGTCGGCGTTGATCCGGACGTAGCCGTCGGTGAGGTCGCAGCCGTAGACGGTCCACGCTCCGTCCGCGATGCCCAGGTCCACGCCGATCAGCACCTCGTCCGAGCGGAGGTAGTCCTCCAGCGCGGCCAACCCGTCAGCACCGGGATCGGTCGGGTACACCTCGGCGTCGCCGAAGCAGACCCGCACCCGCTCCTGGACGATGTCGGTGTCCTCGGAGCACTTGCCGATCGCCATCACGACCCGGCCCCAGTTGGGGTCCGCGCCGTGGACGGCGGTCTTGACGAGGGGGGAGTTCACGACCGCCTTGGCCACCCGCTTGGCCTGCGCGTCGTCCCGGGCGCCGGTGACCCGGACGACGAGCAGCGTCTCCGCCCCCTCGCCGTCGGCGGCGAGCTGGCGTGTCAGGTCCAGGCACACCTGCCCGAGCGCGGCCTCCAGCTCGGCGGCGTCCACCGGGCCTGCCGCGCCGCTGGCGAGGACTGCGGCGGTGTCGGACGTGGACGTGTCGGTGTCCACGCTGAGGCTGTTGAACGTCCGCTCGACCACTCGGCGGAAGGCGGTGTCCAGCGTGGCGGCATCCACCTGCGCGTCGGTGAGGACGAAGGCGAGCATGGTCGCCATGTCCGGTTCGATCATGCCCACGCCCTTGGCGATGCCGACGACGCTCGCCGTGGCGGACCCGGCCGCGAGCGTGGCGTGCGCGACCTTGGGATGGGTGTCGGTGGTCATGATGCCGGTGGCGGCGGCGAGCGCACCGGTGCGGTCGAACCGGCCCCGCAGGCCGGCGAGGTGGGCGCGGATCCGGTCCATGGGGTAGGGCCGGCCGATCACGCCGGTCGACGCGACGAGCACGCCGGACGGCTCGGCGCCGATGGCGGTGGCCACTCCGGCGGCCAGCTCTTCCGCGTCGGCCAGGCCGCGCGGTCCGGTCGCGACGTTGGCGTTCTTGGAGACCACGACGCTCGCCCGCAACGCGCCGTCGGCGGCGTTCCGGCGCGACACCTCCACGCTCGGACCCGCGAAGCGCGACCGTGTGAAGACGGCCGCCGCCGTGCACGGCCGGTCCGCTGCGATCACCACGAAGTCGTCGGTGTCGTCCTTGATCCCGACGTTCGCCACGTGCGCCGCGAACCCCGCGGGGAGCGTGACGTCCTCGACCGCGGCGGGGGCGATGTCGTGGGTGGCGGCGCCGTCCATCGCCAGGATCATGGCAGAACCGGGGGGATGGCAGAATCCGGATTCGCCACGGCCGGTGCGACGCCCGGCTCCGACGACACAGGGGGTCCCCATGACCGACGCCGACGCGGGGCGGTCCGCGACATCGCTGCAGGGCCGGCGGGTGCTCGTCACCGGCGCAGCACAGGGCCTCGGCGAGGCCATCGCCGCCCGGATCGTGGACCTGGGAGGGCAGGTGCTGATCGCCGACGTGCTGGTGGACGCCGGCGTCGCGGCCGCCGAGCGCCTGGGCGACGCGGCCCGGTTCCGGGAGCTCGACGTGACATCGGCCGAGGGATGGGACCGGGTCGTCGAGGCGGCCGACGACGAGTTCGGCGGCCTGGACGGCCTGGTCAACAACGCCGCGATCCTGCACATGGGCCTGCTCGAGGACATGGAGCCCGAGCGGATCGGACGCCTGGTCGACGTCAACCTGGTGGGGCCCATGCTCGGGATCCGGGCGGTGGCGCCGGTGCTGCGCAGCGCGGGCGGCGGCTCGATCGTGAACATCTCGTCGATCGGCGGCCTGGAGGGCATGAACTCGACGGTCGCCTACAGTTCGTCCAAGTGGGGCGTGCGCGGGCTGACCAAGGCCGCGGCGATCGAGTACGGGCGCGACCGCATCCGCGTGAACGCGGTCTGCCCCGGCATGGGCAACCCCGAGATGTTCACGCCGTTCCTCGACCAGTTCGACCTGGAGCTCTACCTGCGCTCCGCGCCCCAGGTGCCGTACCAGGAGCAGGGTCGCCCCCGGAACGTCGACATGTACGACGTGGCCGAGATGGTGGTGTGGCTGCTCTCGGACGCGGCGCGGGGCTGCAGCGGCGCCGACTTCGCGGTCGACGCGGGTTGGACCGCCGGCACCTACGCCCCCGGCCTCCCCGGGTTCTGAGCGACGGGGCGCTCGGCGTCATCGGCCCGGACGGCGGGTAGCGTCGCCGCATGGAACGCCACGCCACCGCCCTCCGGGTCGCCGCCGCCATCCGCTCCCGCGAGGTCAGCCCGTCCGAGGTGCTCGAGCACTACCTGGCGGAGGTCGACCGGCTCGACCCGGTCCTGAATGCGTTCTGCCTGCGCGACGACGAGCGGGCCCGGGCCGAGGCCAGGGCCGCGGACGACGCCGTGGCGGCCGCCGGTCGCGACGGCACCGAGCTGGCGCCGTTCGCAGGTGTGCCGATCCCGATCAAGGACCTGTACGACGTGGAGGGCTGGGTGACCGGGCACGGCTCCCAGGCGGTGCCCGACGTACCGGCGCCGGAGGACGAGCTGTCGGTGCAGCGGCTGCGCGGCGCTGGGTTCGTGCTGATGGGCAAGACCACGACGCCGGAGTTCGGCGCGATCTCCTGCACCGAGTGCGCCCGCACGGGCATCACCCGCAACCCCTGGAACACCGACCACACGCCGGGCGGCAGCTCGGGCGGCGCGGCGGCGGCCGTCGCCTCGGGCATGGCGCCGGTCGGCCATGCGTCGGACGGCGGCGGATCGATCCGGATCCCGTCCTCCTGCAACGGCCTGGTCGGCCTGAAGCCCTCCCGCGGCCGGGTGACCAGCCGGGTCGCGGACATCGTCGGGGCGTCGACCAACGGCGTGGTCGCCATCGACGTCGCGGACGCCGCGGCGCTGCTCGACGTGCTCGGACCCCTCGACCCGGGTGCGTGGAACGTGGCGCCCCCGTCGCCGCGCCGCTACGCGGACGAGGTGGGCGTGGCGCCGGAGCGGCTCCGGGTGCGGCTGTGCGTGGACAACGCCCTCGGCATGCCCGTCGACCCGGAGTGCGCCGAGGCGGCGCGCTCGGTCGCCGACACGCTGTCGGACCTGGGCCACGAGGTGAAGGAGGCGCCGCCGATCTGGCCCGACGCCGGCCAGTTCCTGGAGCACTTCGTCACCATCTGGAACACGCTGTCGGTGCTGGTCCCGCTCACCGACGAGGCGCTGCTCGAGCCCCAGAACGCCGCGGCGTTCGCGGCGTCCCGGCTGACCGACGCCTTCGCCCTCATCGGCGCGGAGGCTGCTCTCCAGCAGGCCTCGCGGGGCTTCACCGCCCAGTTCGGGCCCGACGGCGACTTCGACGTGCTGGTCGGTCCGACCATGTCGGTGCTGCCGCCCCGAGCGGGCACGATCATGGCCGGGGTCGAGGAGATGCCCGAGGCGCCGGTGATGAACGGCGTGCCCATGGCCTGCTACACGGCGTTGTTCAACGCCAGCGGTCAGCCGGCGATCTCGGTGCCGGCGCACGTGTCGGCCTCCGGCCTGCCGGTCGGCGTCCAGATCGCGGCGGCGCCGTGGCGGGAGGACGTGCTGATCCGGCTGGCGTCGCAGCTGGAGCAGGCTCGGCCCTGGGCGTCGCTGCCCGTGCTGTGACCGCAGCTCCGGGCACGTCGGTCGCCGAGCGGTTCGGGCTCACGGTGCTCGGGCCCGACCGGTTCGGGGCGGTGGCGCACGGCCGGCGCGTGGAGCTGCGCCTCCTGCACGACGTGAAGGAGATGGCGCCGCTCGAGGCGTTGCAGCGAGAGGTGATGGGTGCGACGGACCTCGACGTGTACGGCCGCGCCTCGCTGGTGGTCGTGCCCGACTCGGGGGGCCACGTGATCGCCGCGTTCGTGGGGCCGGCCGACGAGGAGGTCGACGGCGCGGTCGTCGGTGGGGCCGACGGCGGGGCGCGCGAGCCCGAGCTGGCCGGCGCGCTGATCGGCTTCGGGGGCTGGCGTGCGCCGGCCGACGGACGACCCGGCGTGCCGAGGATCGTGTCGGACTGGATGGGCGTGCGGTCGCAGTTCCGATCCGTCGGGCTCGGCGCCCTGATGAAGCGGGCGCAGGCCGCCGTGGCGCTCGACGCGGGGTTCGAGGAGGTCGTCTGGACCGTCGACCCGCTCCGGGCCGCCAACGCCCGGCTGAACCACGGCGTGCTCGGCGCCGTCGGCGTGGCGTACGAGGTCGACCGCTACGGCGGCGACTACGCCGCCGGCCTGTACGGCGGCCTGCCGAGCGACCGCCTGGTCGTGCGCTGGGGGATCGGCGAGTCGGCCGTGCAGGACCACATCGCCGCACCCCCGGCGCTGCGGACCGTCGACGAGATCCGCAGCCTGGACGATCGCCGGGCGGCGGGCGGCGATCACCCGATGTCGGGCTTCGTGGAGATCCCGCCCGACGTCGACGCCCTCCTCGCCGCGGACCCGGGCGCGGCGCGGCGAGAGCGGGAACGGGTGCGGGGGGAGCTGCAGCGGGCGTTCGGGGCCGGCGCGACGGTTCGGGGCTTCGCCTCCGCGGGACGGGCCGGACGCCCGGCGATGGTGCTCGGCCCGTCGCCCGAGCCGGCGACGGCCTCGATCCCGGCGGCGGCGGGGACGCCGCGATGACCTCGTCCGGGTCGATCGTGCGGTCGCTCGAGGTGTTCCCCCTGCGCCTGCGCCTTCGCGAACCGTTCGCCGTGGCGTACGCC
>JAEZAI010000303.1 GCA_023427825.1 Actinomycetes bacterium | reverse complement strand
GAAGTGGACCGCCCTCTCGGCGGCGTCCGGACCGGACGCGTGGGACCAGTGGTGGGCGAGCGCGCCGACGCGGTCGCCCGGGTCCTCGCCGCACCGAGCGTCGAGCGCCTCGGCGACGGCGCGGTGCGTGCGGGCCCGCCGGGTCGCGGACAGCGAGTCGTGCAGGGTGCGTTCGACCAGCGCGTGGGCGAACGTGTAGCGGTCGACGACCGCTGTCTCGTGCAGCACCGCCGCCTCGACAGCCGCGTCGCACAGGTCCACCACGCGGTCCTCGGCGATGCCCGCCACCTCGGCGAGGAGATCCACCTCGATGTCGCGGCCGATCACCGCGGCGACGGTCAGCAGCCGCTCGGTCTCGGGTCCCAGCCGCCGGACGCGGCTGGCCACGACCTCCCGGATGCTCACGGGGAGCCCCGTCCGGGCCACGTCCCGCGTCACGTGCCAGTTGCCGCCGTCGTCCCGGCACAGGTCGCCGGTCTCGACGAGGTGCCGGAGCAGCTCCGTGGCGAAGAACGGGTTGCCGTCGGTCTCGACGAGCACGGCGTCCCGCAGCGCCACGCCGCTCGTCTGCATCCCCTGCCCCGCCAACGTCTCGAGGAGCGCCAGCAGGTCCGTCCCGCCGAGCCCGTCGACCGCCAGGCGCGCCACGCCGGGCACGCGGTGCAGGGAGGCGAGGGTCTCCGCCAGCGTCCCGTCCCGGTCGACCTCGGAGCTGCGGAACGTGCCGAGCACGAGCAGCCGCTGGGGCCCGGCGGCACCCGCCACGTGCCGCAGCACCTGCAGCGTCGCCTCGTCGGCCCACTGCAGGTCGTCGAGGACCAGCACCACCGGGGCGACGTCGGCGGCCCTGCGGAGCAGGTCCTCCACCGCGTCGAAGAGCAGGTGGCGCTCGGCGTCGTCGTCGACCGCAGCCGGTGCGGCGTCCCGCGTCCGCCCGTCGAGGTCGGGGACGAGCCGCGAGAGCACCCGACCCCGATCGGCCAGGTGCTCGGCCTTCAGGTCGTCGGGGCAGTGCGCGACCAGGTGCGACAGCGCCTCGACCCAGGGTTGGTAGGGCACGAACAGGTCCTCGTCGCAGCGGCCGTACAGGACCCACGCGCCTTCCCGCGACGCGGCCGACGCTGCGGCGGCGACGAGCGCGGTCTTGCCGATGCCGGGCTCACCTCCGACGAGGACGACCTGGCGCCGGCCGGCCGCCGCCTCGTCGAACGCCCGGGTCATCGTGGACGATTCGTCGACGCGGCCGACGAACGCTCGGTCGGCGAAAGTGCCCAGCCGGTCCGGCAGCGGCACCTGCGCCGCGCTCGGCAGCGGCTCCCACCGGACTCGGTGTGTGGCGACGGGGTCGGGGAGCCCTTTGAGGGCGAGCTCGCCGATCGACTCCATCTCCACGTCGGAGCGCGAGCGGGCCAGCAGCCGCGCCATCTCGGTCACCAGCACCTCGCCGCCGCCGGCCAGCGCGCACAGCCGGGCCGCCTCGACGACGGGTATCCCGAAGTAGTCGCCGTCGACAGCGTCGACCTCGCCTGCCGAGATCCCGATCCGGGTCGGCAGGGGCTCGGCGCCGGCGGGACGGGCCGCGAGGCGCTGCTGAATCGAGACCGCGCACGCCAGCGCCGCCGCCGGTCCGGAGAACGCCACCATCAGCCCGTCGCCGAGGTTCTTCACCTCGTGGCCGCCGGCGTCGTCGATCGCGGCCCGGAGCACGCCGACGTGCTCGCGACGGAGCTCCTCGGCCGCCGCTTCGCCCTTGCGGGCGAGCAGGTCGGTCGACCCGACCAGATCCGTGAACATCACCGTGATGGTCGTGGTCGTCACGAGCCAGCCCTCCCCCGAAGACAGCACAGCCTGCCATCACCCGGGCGGCAGGCCGGCCGTTCGCACGATCCGGGACGCGCGGAGGGCCGCGGGTGCCATGCTGTGGGCACGGACAAAGGGGGGACGATGACGGTGCTCCACTCGATCCCGGCTCCGGCCGCTGCGCTCCTGGGCTCCAACGCCCTGGCGCACGTCGTCACCCTCAACTCCGACGGCACCCCACAGGTGTCCGTCGTGTGGTGCGGCGTGCGCGACGAGCAGGTGCTCTTCTGCACCGAGGCCGACACCGCCAAGGTCCGCAACATCCGCCGCAACCCGCGGGTCGTGCTCTCGATCGAGGACGAGGCGCGCAACGCGGCCGGCACCCAGCAGCACCTCGTGATCCAGGGCAGCGCGTCGGTGCTCGGCCCGGTCGACCGGGAGCTGTGCGACGAGCTGTGCCGGGTCTACGTGGGGCGCACGAACCACGAGCTCAACCTGCGCAGCTCACCCACTGCGGTGACCGTGGCCGTCGACGTCCACCGCATCGGTGGCAACGGCCCGTGGTCCGACTGAGTCAGTCCAGCCCCTCGGACGCCTCGAGCGCCCGGCGCAGGCGGCGCTGCGCGGCCTGCAGGTTGCGCTCGATCTCGTAGAGGTCGCCCAGGAGGTCGTCGCGGTCGGTGCCGCGAACCACCTGGCTGGCCTCGTCGACGCGGGTCAGCACCTGATCGAGCGTGGACTGCATCGAGGCCAGATCCGCATGGAGGCTCACGGCCCCGATTCCTACTACTGGCCTGTGATGCACCACCACTACCGTGAACCACCGTGCTCAACCGACTGGACCTCCGCAGCGTGGCCGATCCCGCCGGCTCGTTGCCCCGACCGAGCGTGGACGGCGACGAGCCCGTGGCGGCCGTGCGGGAGATCCTCGCCGCGGTCCGGGAGCGGGGTGACGACGCGCTGATCGAGCTGACGGAACGCTTCGACGGCGTGCGCCTGGAGTCGCTCCGGGTGCCGAAGGAGCAGATCGACGCCGCCCTGGCCGCCACGCCGCCCGACGTGCGCAGCGCACTCGAGCTGGCTCGGGACCGCATCCGCGCCCATCACGAGACCCAGCTCCGCCCGGAGGTCACCCACGACACCGACGGCGTGCACATCCGGTCGTTCCACCGGCCGGTCGACCGGGTCGGCTGCTACGTGCCCGGCGGTCGGGCGGCGTACCCGTCGACGCTGCTGATGACCGCGGTGCCGGCGCAGGTGGCCGGCGTGCCCGAGGTGGCGGTGTGCGTGCCGCCCGACCGGGAGACCGGCGAGGTCACAGCGGTGACGCTGGCCGCGGCGGCCGTGGCCGGCGTCGACGAGGTGTACGCCATCGGCGGCGCCCAGGCCATCGGCGCGCTGGCCTACGGGACCGACCAGGTGCCGGCGGTCGACGTGATCTGCGGCCCGGGCAACAAGTACGTGGCGCTCGCCAAGCAGGAGGTCGCCGGCACGGTCGGCGTGGCCGCAGCGTTCGCCGGCCCCAGCGAGGTCGTCGTCCTGGCGGACGACTCGATCCGCCCCGAGCTCGCGGCGATCGACGTGATCCTGCAGGCGGAGCACGGTCCCGACGGGCTGGCCTGGCTGATCTCGTGGGACGCGGCGGCGCTCGACTCGATCGACGCCGAGCTGGCCCGGCTGACCGAAGCGGCGCCCCGCCGGACCGACATCACCGCCACCCTGGCCGAGGGCGGCTACGCCGTGCTGGTCGACTCGCCCGAGGCGGCCGTGGAGGTCGCCAACCTGGTGGCGCCCGAGCACCTGGAGCTGTTGTGCCGGGATGCGACCGACCTGGTGCCGCTCGTGCGCAACGCCGGGGCGATCTTCATCGGCCCGTGGTCACCGGCGTCCGTCGGCGACTACGTGGCCGGCCCCAGCCACGTGCTGCCCACCTACGGCACCGCCCGCTTCTCCTCGGCGCTGACCGTGGACGACTTCCTCAAGCACCACCACGTGGTCACCGTGGACGGCGACGCGTTCGACCGGATCGGGCCCGCCGTGCAGGCGCTCGCCGAGGCCGAAGGGCTGGAGGCGCACGCCGAGTCGATCCGCCTGCGACGAACGCTGCGGGCCGAGGGGCTCGACGGCACGACGGGGGAGTCCGCGTGAGCCGGCCCCAGGTGCGCGACGACGTGGCCCTCATGGAGGGCTACCACTCGCCGCAGGTCGACGTCCGGGTCCGCCTCAACACCAACGAGGCGCCCGAGCCGCCCCCCGAGGCGTTCGTCGAGGAGCTCCGGGCGGCGCTCGACACGGTGGCCTGGCACCGGTACCCCGACCGTGCCGCCCTGGTGCTGCGCGCCCGCATCGCCGAGACCGAGGCCGACGAGGTGCCGGGCGGCATCACCGCGGCCAACGTGTTCGCCGCGAACGGCTCCAACGAGGTGCTCCAGTCGCTCTGCCTCGCCTACGGGGGAGCGGGGCGCCGCGTGGCCACGTTCGAGCCGACGTACGCGCTGCACTCCCACATCGCCAGGGTGTGCGGGTCCTCGGTCGTCAGCGGCGACCGCCGCGCGGATTTCACCCTCGACGTCGACGAGGTCCGCCGCCTGCTGCTCACCGAGCGGCCGACGATCACGTTCCTCTGCTCGCCCAACAACCCGACCGGCCGGCTGGAACCCGAGGACACCGTGCGCGAGGTGCTCGAGGTGGTCGAGGAGATCGACGGCCTCCTCGTGGTCGACGAGGCCTACGGCCAGTTCTCGCCCTGGTCGGCGCTGTCGCTGGTGGAGGAGGACCGCTCGGTCGTCGTCACCCGCACGTACTCCAAGACGTGGTCCGCCGCCGCGCTCCGCCTGGGCTACCTGATCGGTCCCACCTGGGTGGTCGACGACCTGGAGCGGGTGGTGCTGCCGTACCACCTGGACTCGCTCACGCAGCTCGCGGGGGTGCTCGCGCTCGACCACCTCGCCGACATGCGCCGGCGGGTCTCGCACCTGGTCGAGGAGCGCGGTCGGGTCGAGACCGCCCTGGCCGACCTGCCGGTGGACGTGTGGCCCAGCGCGGCGAACTTCATCCTGTTCCGGCCGCGCGACCGTGACGGCGCCGAGGTGTGGCAGGACCTCGTCGACCGCGGGGTGCTCGTCCGCAACTGCGCCTCGTGGCCCGGACTCGAGGGCTGTCTGCGCGTGACGCTCGGCACCACCGCCGAGGACGACGAGTTCCTCGACGCCCTCACCGCAGCGCTGTCCTGACGGGCGGGCTGTCCAACCCTTGGGGCGGGCTGACCTTTGCCTCTGCCGGCGGGCTGACCTTTGCCTCTGCCGGCGGGCTGACCATTGCCTCTGCCGGCGGGCTGGCCTTTGCCTCTGCCGGCGGGCTGTCCTTTGCCTCTGCCGGCAGGCTGGTCAACCCGTGCGGGCGCGAGGGGCGCAGTGCGCGATCCTGTGTGTCGTGAATGGAGAACGGCCGTGAGCGAGACCTCCACCCCCAGCCGGACGGCGTCCGCCGAGCGCATCACCAAGGAGACGAAGATCTCCGTGCAGCTCGACGTGGACGGCGGCGGCACCACCGACTGCCGGACGG
>JAEZAI010000265.1 GCA_023427825.1 Actinomycetes bacterium | reverse complement strand
CGCCGCCGCCTGGGCGGCGGCCGAGAACAGCGCCACGCCAGAACAGCTCCAGCTGCTCGAGTCCGACAAGGACCTCTGGATCGACGTGCTCGAGCACCTGCTCGACGACACCGAGGACCGGCTCGACGCCGTCCGCCAGATCGGGGGACCGGAGCGTGCCCAGGTGGTGGCCGACTTCACGGCCGAGCTGGCGCTGCTCGAGGCGTCCTACGACCTGCTGTTCGACACCGATGACCCCGTGGCCGCGATCGCTGCCGCGGATCCTGCCGGCGAGGTGCGTCTGCAGGCGTCGTGGGCCAAGGGGCTGATCGTGGTCTGGGCGGCCGGGCCCGGCACCGCGCCCGAGTCGGCCGACGAGCTGTCGGACCGGCTCGAGACGATCGGCGGCCCCGCACTCGGCTGGAGCCCGCACCGCGACGTGCTCCTCCCCGGCGGCGCCAAGGCCGCCGCGCTGTCGATCCCCGTGGGCGAGGCGCTCGGCTGGCTCGTGGCCGTCGGTGGCGGTCAGGGACGCAACGGCGTGGGGGCGAGCGTCGGGTGGCTCGGCCGGGTGGCGGTCGACGCCGTGCGCCTGGTCGCCCGCGGCGCCGTGGTGCCGACGCTGTCCGGCTCCAAGAAGCGCGGCGACCAGCACATGCAGATGTCGGTGACGTGGCGCCCGGCGCTGGTCGACGAGGCCTCGATCACGACCATGGCCGCCGCCATGCCTCCGCCGGTCACGGCGGTCGCCCATGCGGATGCCCGCGAGGTCACCCGTGCCGTCCAGGGCGCGGTCGTCGACACGATCGTCCGCCAGGCCGCAGGCATGCTCGACTTCGCCGCACCGCCGCCCGACGTCCGCACGATCGATGACGTCGGCGACGCCGTCGTGACGCGACTGGACGGCTCCTCGTTCACGGCCCCGGTGTCGGCCGGCGCCGAGGTCTCGCAGCGCATCGACCGGTGGGCCAAGCCGCTCACCACCACCGCCCGGGTCACGCTCACGGTGGCGCTCGACCCGCCGGACTCCCAGGACGCGTGGTTCCTCTCCGTCCTCGGTCCCGGCGCGGACGGCAAGCTCCTGCCGATCGAGAAGGCGCTCGCCAGCGGCAAGTCGACCTCGGCGCTCGCCGGGGAGCTCGCCCGGCTGGAGCGGGTGTTCCCGGCCCTGCTGCGTCCGGGGGCCATGCGTCGCGGCCAGGTGTACCTGAGCCAGGACGAAGCCTGGGAGCTGATGACCGTCACCGGCGCCCAGCTCACGGCCGCGGGCTACGACGTCCGGGTGCCCGCGCTGTCCCGGCGGACGCCGACGCCGTCGCTGCGTCTGTTCGCCGAGTCGATGACCGGCGACACCGCCGTCGGCGCCCACCAGCTGTCGAACGTCCGGTGGTCGGTGCTCTTCGACGACGTCGAGCTCACCGCGGAGGACATCACCCGGCTCGCGGCCGAGGCCCGTCCGCTCGTGCGCTCGCACGGCCGCTGGGTCGAGCTCGATCAGGTCGACCTCAAGGAGGCCGCCGCCGCGCTCGCGGAGCGGGCGGACCAGACGCAGATGACGGGTGCGGAGATCCTCCGCCACTCGATCGGCCTCGACGGCCAGCTCCTCGGGGGCGGCATCCAGATCGACGGCACCGGGTGGGCGTCGGACCTCTTCGAGCGCGCCTCGCACATCTCCACCGACCCGATCACCCGGCCAGAGGGCTTCAACGGCGAGCTGCGCTCCTACCAGGCCGAGGCGCTCGCGTGGCTCGGGTTCCTGCACGCCGTCGAGCTCGGCGGCTGCCTGGCCCTCGACCCCGGTCTGGGCAAGACGCCGACGACGCTCGCGCACCTCGCCCGGACCGCCGGGGACGGCACGGCACTCGTCATCGCCCCGCCGGCCGTGGTCGGCAACTGGGCGGCCGAGGCGGCCAAGTTCACTCCCGACCTCAAGGTGCACGTTCACCACGGAGCCAACCGCGCTGCGGGGTCCGAGATGGACCGCGCCTTCAGCGCTGCCGACGTGGTCATCACCACCTACGGCACCGCGGTGCGCGACATGGATGCGCTGTCGGAGCGCACGTTCACCCAGGTGGTGCTGGACGAGGCGCAGGCGATCAAGAACCACACGTCGGAGCAGGCCCAGCAGCTGCGCCGGCTCGAGGCCCACACCCGCATCGCGCTGACCGGCACGCCGATCGAGAACGGGCGCGGCGACCTCTGGGCGATCCTGGACTTCACCAATCCGGGTCTGGTCGGCAGCCGCACCGCGTTCATCTCGCAGATGTCGGGTGAGGGCGAGGCCGCACTGCGGGCCCTCAACGGCATCCTCGTGTTCCGCCGCACCAAGAGCGAGCCGGAGGTCGCGCGGGAGCTGCCGGACCGGATCGACGAGCTCGACCACTGCATGATGACGCCGGAGCAGGTGGGCCTCTACCAGGCGGTGCTCGACAACCTCGTGGCCGACGTCAGCGAGGTCGGCGGCGGCGAGCCCAAGCAGGGTGCGATCCTCGCCGCGATCACCGCGCTCAAGCAGATCTGCAACCACCCCGCCGCGTTCCAGGCCGACGATCGTCCGCTCGCCGGTCGGTCGGGCAAGCTGGCGCGGCTCGAGGAGATCGTCGACCAGGTCTTCGCCGGCGGCGAGAAGGTGCTGATCTTCACGCACTTCGCCGAGTGGGGGAAGCGGATGGCCGACCACCTGACCGAGGTGACCGGCGTGCCGATCAACTGCTACCACGGCGGCCTCGCCCGGACGGCGCGGGACAAGATGATCGCCGAGTTCCAGGAGCGCCCCGGCGCCGGCGCGCTGGTCCTGTCGCTCAAGGCCGGTGGCACCGGGCTCAACCTGACCGCCGCCAACCACGTGGTGCTCTACGACCGGTGGTGGAACCCCGCCGTCGAGGACCAGGCGCGGGACCGGGCGTGGCGCCTGGGTCAGACCCGCACCGTCGTTTCGCACCGCCTGGTGTGCCCCGGCACCGTCGACGAGCGGGTCGAGGAGGTCGTGGCCGGAAAGCGCCACATCGCCGATCTCGTCCTGCCGGGTTCGAGCTCGCTGTCCGATCTGGACACCTCCCAGC
>JAEZAI010000215.1 GCA_023427825.1 Actinomycetes bacterium | reverse complement strand
GATCACCACGGCGGCGCCGCGCTCGACGAACAGGCGGGCCTCGGCCTAGCCCTGTCCGCGCGCGCCGCCGCTCACCAGCGCCGTGTAGCCGTCCAGCGAGGTCATGCCGAGGGCGCCCCGAACCGGTCCGAGGACACGCCCCACCAGGCCGGGCGGGGCACACCGTCGGGCCACTGCCCGTCGAGCCACACGAGCGACGCGACGTAGCTCTCGAGACGCCAGCCGTCGGGCGTGCGCACGAACGTCGAGTCGTAGAAGCCGCCGTCGGACAGGATCGACTCGTCGCCGTCGCCCAGCGTGATCATCTGCGTGAACACGTAGTTGCGCGCCGTCGCACGGTCGCCGTCCACGTCGATCACGACGTTCGTCATGTAGTGCTGCACGGCGGCGAAGATCGACAGCGACTCCCGGAGGTAGTCGACGATCGCCGGGTACGTGTCGCGGATTCCGCCGTTGTTCGTGAAGTCGACGACGCTGCCCGGAACGAAGACGCGCTCGAGCGCATCCCAGTCGCGGGCGTCGACGGCGTTGGCGTAGCGGCTCAGGACCTCCTGGATCTCGACCTTGTCGAGGAGCTCCGGCCGCAGGTTCGGGTCCGAGCCGGTCGTGGGTGCATCGGTCATCTCGGTCCTCCGATCACGGGATGGTGTAGCCACCGTCGACCGCGACGGTGGTGCCGACGACGAACGAGGCGGCGTCGGACGCGAGCCAGACGACGGCCTCGGCGATCTCCTCGGGCTCCGCGATGCGCCCGATCGGGTGCAGCCCGGCGACCTGGGCCTCGGCCTCGGCGCTCCCGTCGAGCCACTCGTCCACCATCCGGCTCCGGGCCGTGCCCGGCGCGATGGCGTTGATGCGGATGCCGCGCGTGATGTTCTCGAGCGCCGCCGCCTTGGTGAGGCCGATCACGCCGTGCTTGGCCGCCACGTAGTTGGCGTGGCCGGGCACGCCGATGAGACCGGCGCCCGACGAGGTGTTGACGATGGCGCCGCCGCCCCCGGCGAGCATGGCCGGGATCTCGTGCTTCATGCAGTAGAAGACGCCCGACAGCATGATGTCGATGCCGCGACGCCAGACGTCGTCGGACATCTCGTCGATCGGCGAGTTGGCGCCCATCACCCCGGCGTTGTTGTGGGCCACGTCGAGGCGACCGAAGGCGTCGACCGCGCTGCGGACCATGGCCTCGACCGAGTCGGCGTCCGCGACGTCGACCTGCACGGCGATCGACTCGCCGCCGTCGGCCTCGATCAGCTTCGTGGTCTCCTCGGCGCCGGCCAGGTCGATGTCGGCGACGGCGACCTTCGCCCCTCGAGCGGCGAACAGCCGTGCGGTGGCGCGGCCGATGCCGCCGGCCGCGCCGGTCACGAGCGCGACCTTGCCGTCGTAGCCACCGCTGGCGGGCCAACGGCCCCCTGCCCCTGCTGGTCCTTCAGGCGCCATCGGCGCACCCCCTTCGAATCCGGTCCCATCCGTGTGGTCGTACTTGCTAACACTTGTTTGGTTCCGTGACAAGGGGCATACTGCCGACACGGGTACCGCGGCGCACTGCGTGGGGGATGCGGGACCGGGCTCCAAACGTCCGTTCGTTAGCACACGCCCCGACGCTGCCGCCGAGGTCCCGACACAGGTCCACCGCGAGGGGGCACGACACACATGCACGACCTTGGGGGTCATCGATGAAGTCAATGCGAGCGGTCCGAGTGGCCGCGGTCCTGGTCGCGGTCGCGGCCATCGTCGCCGGCTGCGGCGAGTCCGAGAAGGACTCGTCGTCGTCCAGCAGCGGGTCGAGCTCGTCCGGGGAGACCCGCGGCGTGACCGACAGCGAGATCACGGTCCAGGGCATCGCCCCGCTCACGAGCGCGGGCGGCGGCTACCCGGGTGCGGACCTCGGCGCCAAGGCCCGCTTCGAGCGCGCCAACCGCGAGGGCGGCGTCCACGGTCGCGAGATCAACTACCTGGGCACGGCCGATGACAACGAGGACGGCGCCAAGAACCTGGATCTCGTCAAGAAGGCCGTGCAGCAGGACGAGGTGTTCGCCGTCGTCCCGATGCTCGGGGCCGGCTTCCTGCCCGCCTCGTCGGACTTCCTGAACTCGGAGAAGGTGCCGTCGGTGGGTTGGGGCTTCATGCCCGGCCAGTGCGGCGCACCCGACTCCTACGGGTTCGGCTTCAACGGCTGCATCCAGCCGCCGGGGGCGAAGCTCGTCAACACCTCGCTCGCCGCGCAGATCATGGGCGTCGTCGGCGAGGGCGCCACGGTGGCCATCGTCAGCGACGACACCGCCAACTCCACCGAGGGCCTGAAGACGGTCGAGGGCGCGTTCAAGGCCGAGGGCGCCAAGGTCGTCTACGCCAAGCCGAACGTCCCCACCTCGGAGCAGGTGGACTACACGCCGTTCGTCCAGGACGTGATGACGTCGAACGACGGCAAGGCGCCCGACCTGGTCGTCTTCAACAGCCTGTTCGCCAACACCGTCGGCATCACCGCCGGCCTGCGCAGCGCCGGGTTCGAGGGCGAGACGCTGAACTACATCACCTACGTGCCGGGCCTGCTCGAGCAGAGCCCCGACACCGCCAAGGCGCTCGAGGGCAGCTACGTCAGCACGCAGTTCCTGCCGACCGAGTTCGGCGGCTCCGCCATCGAGCAGATGAAGAAGGACTTCGAGGCCGTCGAGCCGGGAGCCCAGATCACCCTCGGCGGCGCCCTGACCTACTGGATGGCGGACGTGTTCGTGCAGATGCTCGACGGCGTCGGCGAGGACCTCACCGCCGACCGCTTCGGCGAGGTCGTCAACGGCGGTTGGGGCTACGAGCCCGAGGGTGACCCGGCGGGCCTGGGCCCGATCGAGTTCCCCGCCGGCCACAGCGAGCCCGCCCCGTGCTCGGCCCTGGTGAAGATCGAGAACGCCACGTACGTCCCGGTCAAGCCGATCGAGTGCTTCGAGAACCTGCCGATCGACCAGGTCCCGTCCAGCTGATCCTCCC
>JAEZAI010000156.1 GCA_023427825.1 Actinomycetes bacterium | reverse complement strand
AGCTGCGCCACGAAGTTGTCGAGGCACTCGCCGATCCATGCGCAATCGTCGTCGTCCAGCGAGTGGCTGCCGGGCAGGATCAGTCCCCACTCCATGACGCGGTCCGCATTCGGCAGGCCTGCTGCCGGCGTGCGGAACGTCGTGTTGCAGAACGCGGGCTGGCGCGTGGCGTTGCCGGTCCAGACCATCCGGGTGTCGATGCCGTGGCGCTCCATCCACTGCTGGAGGTCGGCGCGTCGGATGCCCGAGTCGGGCTGGATGACGAACGGGAACATGTGCCACCCGGTCTCGACGCCCTCGGTCAGCCTCGGCAGCACGAACAGGTCGGGATACTTCTCGAAGTAGCTGCTGGTGAGCTCGAAGTTCCGCTGACGTCGGGCCAGGTTCTCGGGGAGCTTGTCGAGCTGGACCAGCCCGAACGCGGCCGAGATCTCGGACGGCTCGAAGTTCCACCCGACCTCGTCGAAGATGAAGATGTTGTCGTACTCGAGCTCGTCGTCGGACCCGCCGTCGATGGTCGAGAAGAACCGGTCGCCCCGGCCCCGTGCGGACCCGAAGAGCTGGACCTCGGAGCGACGGCCCCACCGGCGCAGCAGCAGCGCCTTGTCGACGAGCTCGTCGTCGTCGAAGCACACCATGCCGCCAGTTCCGGCCGCCGTGATGATGTGCGACAGGGCGAAGCTGGTCAGGGCGATGTCGGCTCGCAGCCCGGTCGGCGTGCCCCGCAGGGTCTGACCGAGTGCGTCGCAGGAGTCCTCGATGACGACCAGGTCGTGCCGGTCGGCGATCTCACGGATGGCGTCCCAGTCCGGGCAGTTGCCGATCAGGTCGGGGGCGAGGATCGCCTTGGTGCGGGGCCCGATCATCTCCTCGATGCCGTCGACGTCGATCTGGAACGTGTCGGGCGTGACGTCGACGAACGCGGGAACGACCCCCTTCTTCACCATCGGCGCGATGTCGGTGGAGAACGTGACGGCCGACGTGACGATCTCGTCGCCGGGCTCCAGATCGAGCACCTCGATCGCCAGGTAGAGCGCCGAGCTGCCCGAGTTGCACATCACACCTCGGCGCTTGCCGAGCAGCTCCGCGACGCGCTGCTCCATCGCCCGGACGTTGCGTCCGATCCGCATGGCGGTCGGGCCGCCACGCAGCACCTCCACCACGGCCTCGATCTCGCGCTCGTCGTGGACGGAGCCGGCGTAGTCGATCCGGCGGTCAGGGGCCTCGGTCATCTGCACACCTCCGCCCCGAAGGGCACCGATCACGGGTCCTCCAGGACCACGATCGGGACCCTAGCATTTTGCTTGACCTAGTCAACTACCCTAAGGGCGCGACGATCCAGCGCCGCGCCGATCCGAGGGCCGGCCAGCGACGATGCCCCGACGGGTTCAGCGCTGGTCGCGGAGCGGCGCCGATGCCCGGGTGTCGAGCACGACGTCGAGCCGGGAGATCCGCAGCTCCTCGCCATCGCGTCGGACGGCCCCGGTTACGACGCCCGACGGCAGCAGCATCGGCATCTCGTCGACGACCTGGTTGACCAGGATGTACGACGCGAACGTGACGTCGTCGCCGACGGTCCCGGTCCGGTGCAGGCCGGACATGTGGTGGCGCAGCGGCGCCGGGCTGTCGAGGCGGTGCTCGGTCTGCCAGGCGACGATCGCATCGCGACCGCTCGCGTCGGCCGTCGCGAACTCGGCCCACGCGATCGTCGGATCGTCGACGCCCACGGTGAACACCGCGTCCTCGGTGAACAGGTCGACGAACGAGTCGATCTCCCCCTGGTCGTAGACGAACCACCAGCGGCCGATCAGCTCCTCGACCTCGCCGAACGAGATGTCTGACGTCGACACATGTCCCCCTCGTGTCCCCCGCGACCCGCTCCGACCCGGTTGGGACGAACGTGGCCGCAACTGTTCACCGCGACGGATGTAACGGTGTTACGGTCGGATCGTAACACCGTTACATGCGGCGGGGGCCGCCAGAACCGAGGGGGATCACCGTGGCACCACGGACCACGTCACGACGCGTTCGCGCGCTCCTGTCCGTCATCGCAGTGGGCGCGGCGCTCGCGGTCATCGCCGGCTGTGGCGCGTCCGGCGGCGACTCCGCGTCGGATGACGAGACGGCGTCGTCGACCACCGCGGCAGCGGACACGTCGAGCGGGGCCGACGCCGACTCGCCCGACTTCGGGTCGATCAAGGCGCCGTGTCACGACGGCGACTACTCCGTCGCCGACGGCGAGCAGCAGGGTGCGGCCGACACGATCCAGATCGGCGTCCCGAACGACCGCGGCGCCACCATCCGCCCCGGTCTGCAGAAGCCGATCTGGGACGCCTCGGTGGCCTTCGCCGAGTGGTGCAACGCCCAGGGCGGCATCGGCGGCCTGAAGATCGAGATCGTCGACATGGACGCCAAGCTCTTCGAGGTCGAGGCCGCCATGACCCGGGCGTGCGAGACCGCCTTCGCCATGGTCGGCGGCGGGATGGCCCAGGACAACATGCAGTTCTCCGGCAAGGACGGCTCGGACTTCCACAAGTGCGGGCTCATCGACATCCCGGCCTACGCCGTGTCGACCGAGAAGGCCGAGAGCAACGGCCACGTCGAGCCGCTCCCCAACCCCGCGCACAGCGCCTCGAACACCTGGTTCCAGGACTTCAAGAAGCTCTATCCCGAGGACGCGACGGCGTGGATCCCGGTGTGGGGGAACCTGCCCTCGCTGGAGATCGTGAAGCAGAAGCAGGTCGCGGTCGCCGAGGCGACCGGCTTCGAGCAGGTCGGCGACCTGAACTACCCCGTCGCCGGCACGACCGACTGGACGCCGCTCGCGCTGTCGATCAAGGAGAAGGGCGCCAAGAGCCTGTCGTGGACCGGCGAGTCGGCCGACGTGGCCAAGACCCTCCAGGTCCTCAAGACCCAGGGCTGGAAGGGTCGGGCCCTGCTCGAGGCGAACCAGTACGACCCGATCTTCCTCGAGACCGCCGGACCCGAGGCGGTCGAGGGCTCCACCATCCGCATGGCGGTGCACATGATGGAGGAGGCCGACAAGTGGCCGGCCATCCAGAAGTACCTCGACCTCGTCGAGACGTACGTCGCCGACGGTGACACCGCGCTGCTCGGCATCCAGTCGATGTCGGCGTGGCTCCTCTTCGTGACCTCGGCCAACACGTGCGCTGAGGAGCACGATGGCACGCTCGACCGGACCTGCATCCTCGAGGCCGCGGCCGCGAACGACGAGTGGACCGGCGGCGGGCTCCACGCCAAGCAGGACCTCGCCGGCGGGCCCGACGTCAAGGCCGGTCCGTGCAGCATGCTGATGATCGTGAAGGACGGGCGCTACGAGCGTCTGTATCCGGAGCTCGACGGCACCGACGACGACGGCGACGGGTTCCACTGCCCGAAGGACGGCGTCACCGAGGTGACCGCCGACGTCGGTCAGGGCGCCGTCGACCCGAACCGCAAGATCTGACCGTCCAGGGACCGGACGGGGAGGGCGCTCTCCTCGAGGACGTCGTGGCTGACCGCCACCCGTCCGGTCACCTCGGGGCCGCAGCAGCACATCGCGACGACGGCCTCGACCATGTGCTCGAGCGACTCGATCTTGTCCTCGGGGATGCGGCCGCCCACCAGCGCGTCGGCGCCCTCGCTCATGACCGCGGCGCGCGGGGCGACGGCGTTGACACGGACGCCGGTTCCGTACAGCTCCGCCGCGAGCCCGTTGGTCACGCGGTCGAGCGCCGACTTCGACGCGCCGTAGACCGCGGTGGTCGTGCCGGTCACGCCGAGCTCGAACGGCGGGCCGGGCGTGGGGCGGGCCGTCCCGCTCGAGATGTTGACGATCCAGCCCTCGCCGAGGTCGACCATGCCGGGGAGGGCCGCCTGCGCCAGGTCGAGCGGCGCGTGGACGTTGACCTCGAACATGAGCCGCCGCCGCTTGAGCGACAGCGTGGCGAGCGGCTCGTAGATCGCAGCCGCGGCGTTGTTCACCAGCACGTCGATCGGCCCACCGAGCGCCGCGGCCGCCTCGGGGACGATGCGGGCCCGGTCGTCGGGATCGGTCAGGTCGGCCACGATCGAGGCCACCACTCCCCCGGCCGAGCCGATGCGAGCGGCGGTGTCCTGCAGGCTGCCGGCGAGCTTGCCGCCCGGCTCCGCGGTGCGGGCCACGAGCGCGACCGCCGCACCCTCGGCCGCGAGCCGCTGGGCGATGCCGGCGCCGATGCCCCGGCTCGCGCCGGTCACGACGGCGCGACGACCTTCGAACCGCCGGAGCCGGTCGGCGCCGTCGCCCGTCATCGGGCCCACACGCCGCTCGGCTGCACCCGCGACCAGTCCGGCGCTCGCTTCTCCATGAACGCCATGGCCGCCTCGGCGACCTCACCCCCGGTGGAGGCCAGGATCTGCGTGCGGTTCTCGAGGTGGATGGCCTGCTCGATCGACACCGCGTCGAGGTTGGACCACATCACCTCCTTGGTCATGACGACGCCGAAGGGGCTGTATCCGCAGATCCGCTCGGCGAGCTCCAACGCGTGGGCGACCGGGTCGTCGGCCAGTGCGGAGACGATCCCCATGTCGAGCGCCTCCTGCGCCTCGACCGTCCGAGCGGTGAGGATCAGGTCGAACGCCCGGGAGGACCCGATGGCACGCGGCAGCGTGTAGCTGATGCCGATGTCGCAGCCGCCGATCCCGACCTTGATGAACTGGGCGCAGAAGCGGGCACTCGGGGCGGCGACGCGCAGGTCGCAGGCCAGGCTGAGCGCGAAGCCGCCGCCGTAGGCGACGCCGTTCACCGCGGCGATCACCGGCTGCTGGAGCCGGCGGAGCTTGATCGGCAGCTCGGCGATGCGCTCCTGCGAGAGCATCCCGGCCCGAGGACCGGACGTCCCGGCGGACGTGGACGACCCCTCGACGCTGCTGAGGTCGAGACCCGAGCAGAAGCCGCGGCCCGCACCGGTCAGGACCACCATACGGCACGCGTTGTCGGCCTGGATCCGGTCCAGCGCGTCGTGGATGGCGTCGACCATGCGGAACGACAGCGCGTTCAGGCGGTCGGGGTTGTTGAGGGTGAGGATGGCCACCTCGGGCGTGGGGTGCTCCAGGAGCACCAGCGGCTGGTCCTGCTCGTCGGTCACGTGTCCCCCGTTCGTCGATCTCGGGCCCGACCCTACTACTTGACAGAGTCAAGGAATCTCGCGAAGGTCGCTGCCGCCGAGCATCCGAGCCGCTCGAGGACCTGATCAGATGCACATCGCCTACGACGAACGCGAGACCGCGCTGCGCGACGAGCTGCGCGCCTACTACGCCGAGCTGCTCGATCCGGACACCCGCGCCGCCATCGCCGAGAGCCGCGGCGTCGGGCCCGTGGTGCGACGCGTCGTCCGCCAGATGGGCGCCGACGGCTGGCTCGGGATCGGTTGGCCCGTCGAGTACGGCGGTCAGGGCCGCGGCGCCGTCGACCAGTTCATCTTCTTCGACGAGTCGATGCGCTGCGGGGCCCCGGTCCCGATGATCATGGTCAACTCCGTCGCGCCGACGCTGATGGAGCACGGCACCGAGGAGCAGAAGGCCGAGGTCCTGCCGCGGATCGCGGCCGGCGAGATCAACATCTGCGTCGGCTACTCCGAGCCCGGCGCTGGCTCCGACCTGGCGTCGTTGACCACGCGAGCGGTGCGCGACGGCGACGACTACGTGATCTCCGGCCAGAAGATGTGGACGAGCCTCGCCAGCGATGCGGACTACTGCTGGCTCGCGGTCCGCACGGGCGAGGAGGGCTCTCGCCACAAGGGCATCTCGATCCTCTTGGTGCCCATGGACTCGCCGGGGATCGAGGCGCAGCCGCTCGACCTGATCGTCGACCACGACCTGTGCGCCGTGCACTACGACGAGGTGCGGGTGCCCGCCACCGCGCTGGTCGGCGAGGAGAACAAGGGCTGGCGGATCATCACCAGCCAGCTGAACCACGAGCGGGTCACGCTGTGCAGCCCGGGCATGGCCGAGCACACGCTCCACGAGGTGACCGAGTGGGCGCGCTCGACTCGACTGCCCGACGGCCGCCGCGTGATCGACCAGGAGTGGGTGCAGCTCGACCTCGCCCGGGCCGAGGCGGGCTTCGAGTACCTCAAGCTCCTCAACTGGAAGATCGCCTGGGCCGCCTCGCACGACGAGCTCCCGGTCGCCGACGCCAGCTCGATCAAGGTCTTCGGCACCCAGCACTACCTCGAGACGTTCCGGCTGCTGATGGGAGTCCTCGGCGAGCGCGCCTATCTGGTCGACGGCACCCCGGGAGCGATCGAGGGATCCCGGCTCGAGGACCTGTACCGCAGCCTCGTGGCGCTCACGTTCGCCGGAGGGGCCAACGAGCTGCAGCGCGACCTGATCGCCACGTTCGGTGCCGGCATGCCGATGGCGACCCGCTGACGGACGCTCCGGGAGACAGAGGATCACGACATGGACTTCGACCTGACCGAGGAGCAGACGGCCGTCGAGGAGCTGGCCCGGACGCTGCTGGCCGACCGCTCGACGCCCGAGCGCCTGAGGGCGCTCGAACGGGGCGGGGACGGCGTCACCGGCGGGGATCGGACCGACCGCTTCGACCGCACACTGTGGGCGGAGATGGCGAACACCGGACTGCTCGGCCTGTTCGCACCGGACGACCTCGGCGGCGCCGGACTGGGTGTGGTCGAGGCCTGCATCGCGCTGCGTGAGGTGGGGCGCCGCACCGCGGCGGTCCCGGCACTCGCCGTCCTCGCGCTCGGCGCGCTGCCGGTCGCCCGCTGGGGCAACGAGGAGCAGCGAGCGGCGCTGCTGCCGGGGATCGGCGACGGCTCGCTGATCGTGACCGCAACGCTTTCGGAGCCGACCGGGGACCCGCGGCTGCCGTCGGTCACGGCCGAGCGATCCGGCGACGGCTGGCTGCTCAACGGTGTGCGCAGCAACGTCCCGGCCGGCACCGTCGCCGACCGGGTGCTCGTGCCCGCGAGCGACGGAAACCGGATCGTCGTTGCGGTCGTGACGCTCGATGCACCCGGCGTCCCGGTCGAGCGCCAGGCGCCGACCACCCGCGT
>JAEZAI010000122.1 GCA_023427825.1 Actinomycetes bacterium | reverse complement strand
ACGACGAGCTTCGGAGCCCACTGGGACGATCAGGAGGTCGTGGTGCTCCAGCTGGTGGGCTCCAAGCACTGGACGATCGACCAGCCCCCGGCTCTCTCGATGGATCGGCGGACGCATCCGGCCGACGCCGCGGGCCCGACCGCCTGGGAAGGGACGCTCGCGGTCGGCTCCTGCCTGTACGTCCCCCGCGGCTGGAGCCACCGGGCCTCGAGCACGGAGGGGCTCTCGTACCACCACACGATCACGATCCCTCGCCTGAACGGCACCGGAGTGCTCGAGCTCCTGCTCGACCGCGCGCGTCGGGCACCGGCACGACGGTTGCGCCAGGACGCCGACGCCGCGGACCAGGTCGCCGGCTGGATCGAGGCGGCCACCGACGACCGATCGGTGGCGTGGGCGGTCGCCGTGTCGCGCGCCACCATCCCGAGTCGCAGCACGCAGTCGCTCCGCGCCCTGCAGCAGATCGCTGCCGGCCGGGCGGATCAGGTCTGGGTCCGCTCGCCCGTGTCGTCGGGCTGGATCGTCGCCTCGAGCGACGATCGCTCGGTCGTCGTGTCGGTCAACGGCCATCACCTCCGGCTCTCCTCGGAGGGATGCCGGGTCCTCGCGGAGCACGGCGATGGCGCTGCCCGCCTGCTCGCCCCGGATCACCCCGACGTGCCCGTCGCGCTCGAGCTGTGCCGTCACGGCATGCTCCAGGTGTCGGACCGACCACCGGGCTGGGGCATCGTCCGCGCCCGAGACTGAGCTCGCTCGGCAGCGAACGGCGGCCACTGCCGACCGGTCAGCCGCCGACGGACACCACCACGTCCGCCAGGCGGCGCACCTGGTCGGGGTCGCCGCCGTCGCCCGCTCGCACCGACACCCCCGCGCGCGCGCCGGCGAGGGTGTCGAGGGCCACCTGGGCCGCGACCGGCGACACGGCGACGATGTCCTCGAGCAGCGATCGGGCCAGGCCGGCCCGCGGATCCGCCGCAGGGTCGTCGTCGACCGCCACCGCGCCGGCCAGGCGGAGCGCCTCCGGTCGGTCCGACGGCCACTCGGCCTGCACCCAGACGGTGCCGGCGCGATCGAGCACCAGGCGACGCGCACCGGAGAGCGACCAGCCTGCGCGGGCGAGCTGCTGGTGGAGCGAACGGAGGTCCCGTGCGCCCGACGGCATCAGCACCGCGCTGCGCCCGCGACGGGCGATCGCGGCGTGGACGACCACGCCCTCGACCGGAGGCGGATCGAGCTCCTCCGCGATCAGCGCCGCGACGATGTCGACCACCTGGGCCGGCGTCCGCGGACGCCCACAGCGGTTGCCGCCGCGGTCGTACACGCGGACCGGACCGACGCCGTCGAGCGGTGCGACGACGTACGCGGTGACGCCCACCCCCGCCCTCGGGTCGGCACCCGGCCCGCCCAGGTCACGCTGCAGGCTGTCGTCGTCGCCGATGACCTCGTCGGCCCGTGCGAGGACCGCCTCGGAGGAGATCGTCGGGCCGAACCGCTCCCGGAGCGCGTCGAGCGACGCCGGGTCGTCGACGCGCACCCGTGTGCGCCGATCGGGGAGGTCCAGCACGAGGTCCGTCATCGCCGCACCGACGCGCAGCTTGGCGCCCAGGCAGGAGTCGTCGGTGAGCACGTCGGTGAGCGCCATGGTCATCAGGACGTCCTGGAGCTGTTGGCGCGAGCTCGTGCTGCCGACGGTGATCGTGGTGGTCCGCCGGATCCGGCCGTCCGCGAGCCGCTCCACGACCACGCGCTCCCCGGGCCGTTCCACCAGGTCGAGCACCTCGGTCGCGCCGCCGTCTTCGGTCCCCGTCGCGGACCCGTCCTCGTCGACCCGCACGACGGTGCCGGACCGCTCGAGCTCCAGGAGTTGCGACCTCACCCTGGGCCCGACCGCTTCGGGCCGTGCACCGAGGGCGTCGGCGGCGTCCTCGACCAGCTCGTCCACCGGCACGGAGCCGTCGAGGTGCTGGAGGACCAGCAGCGTGGCGAGGTCGACCACGACCGGTGCGCCGTCGGGCCACACCACACCGCCGGCGCCGAACCGAGCGGTGGGGACCGGACCCCGGAACCTCGGCGCCCGGTGCTCGGTCACGGGCCCGCTCCTCACGAGAACGTGCAGGCCAACGTGATCGTCAGCGTGGCGGGGGCGGCGCACCACTGCTGCGCCGAACCCGTGCCGGTGACCGAGCCGCTGCAACCGGGATGCAACGGCGCGCCGGCGACGGGCCCGTTGGCGTTCACCGGCGTGGTGGCCATGCCCCCCACCGCGGTGCCGGTCGAGCAGGTCGGCGTCACGGTGACGTTGCAGGACTGGTACGGGGCGTCGATCCCCGACAGCGCCAGGTTGAGCGACGGCGTCTGGTTGGAGCAGCCCTCCGTCGGCCCCCACAGGGAGTAGGCCAGATCGATCGAGCTGCCCGCCGGTGAGTTCTTGTTGATCGTCAGTGTGCCGTCGACCTTGTCGGTGGCCTCGACGCCACACGACTTGTTGTGCGGGCTGCCGCACACGCACGTGTTCTGGGCGCAGTTGGCGTTGACGCCGGTGGCGTTCCAGCACGTCACGCAGCACCTCTGGAGGCACAGCGGCGCCGTGTTGGCCTGCTTCGTGACCGTCGACAACGAGTCACCGACCGACGCATCGACCCCCGAGGCCGCCGAGGCGTACGCGGGGACCACCGACAGGCCCTCCACCCTCGGCGCCATGAACGCGCCGGCCGCGACCGCGCCGCCGACCGCGGCCTTCATGGCCGTTCGGCGGCTGAGACGCAGACGGTCGTCGGACCGTGCATCGGTGCCTGCGTCGGGGTCGTCGCCCGTCGGGTCGTCGAGCTGGGATGAGGTCATTCGGAGGGTGCCCACCCGGATCAGGAGGTGAACGTGACCTTTCGGGACACGGACGGAGCGGCGGCCCAGACGGAGTCGCCGGCCTGCGTCGCCTTGATGGTACAGACGCCCGTGCCGGTTGCCTCGACCGCGTCCCCGTCGAGCTGGCACGGCCCGGAGAGCGTGAAGGCGACCGGCAGACCTGAGTCGGCGGTCACCGAAGAGAGGTCCACCGGGGTGGACTGCGGGCGAGGCGTGGCCGGTGGCACGAACTCGATCGCCTGCGCCTTCTTCTTGGGAGTGATCGACCAGGTCTGCGTCGACGCCGCGTTGTAGGTGCCGTCACCGGCCTGCCTCGCCGCGATCTTGCAGTTCAGTCCGTCTACGAACGCCACCGTCACCCCGGACGAGGTGACGACCACCGGACCGAGACCGGCGCCGGCGCCGTCATCGAGCGTGCACGACCCGGCCGTGACGGACAGCGACACCGCCAGCCCCGACGACGAGAACACATCGGCCGGCAGCAGCACGACGGTGTCGCCCGCCGTGATCGGACCGGCCGGGTGCTGGATCGACGTGACCGGCTTGTTGAACGTCACCGTCTGGGACCGCTTCTTCGCCACTGCCGACCACGTGACCGCCCGGGCGGCGGCCCACGACGCATCGCCGGGCTGCGTGGCCGTGATGCGGCACGTCGTCGTCGAGGTGAACGTCACCGTCGTCGGCAGCGACGACGAGCTCAGCGTGCATCCGCCGGTCTGGGACAGCTCGACCGGCAGGCTGGACGATGCCCACACGTCGGCGGTCGTGAGATCGACCTCGTCGCCGACGAGGTAGCCGGTCGTGCCCTTAAGGAACGTGATCGTCTGCGGCGCAGCGATCACCTTCACGGTGCGCGAGGTGTTCGCCGCCGCGGCCCACGCGGTGTCGCCCGCCTGCGACGCCGTCACCTTGCAGCTGTCGCCGACGGTCGGCGAGAACGTCAGCTGGTTCCCGGCCGTCAACGAGCACCCGGCGCCGGAGACCGCGTAGCTCACCGGCAACCCCGACGAGGCGGTCGCTCCGAGCGTCACCGTGGTGCCGCGGACCGAGGTGAACGTGGGGAACGTGATCGTCTGGGTCTGCTTGGTGCCGGAGGTCCGGACACCCGAGATCGTGATCAGGTGGTCGGCCGACAGCCACTGCACCTGCGTGGCGAGCTCGGCGGCCGACACGTAGAAGCTCGGCTGCTGTGCCGTGGTCCGGCCCCAGAACCTCAGCTTGATGCCCGCGGCCGGGTCCGTCTCGATCTGGGGGTGCCACTCACCGAAGCCGTCCGCGCCCACCGGGCCGATCGCGTCGGTCAGATACGCCTCGGCCGCCGTGTCGTACGGCGGAGCGAACGGCGGGTCCGGCGTTCCGATCCCGTACGCGTAGCCCCACTCGTCCGAGTCGGCCGAACCGCAGCCCAGGTTGTAGGCGTAGAAGTTCCACTGGCCGCCGTTGGCGTAGGTCCCCGACGGCGAGGCCACCGTCGCCCCGTCGAACACCTTCGGGGAGCACGACTGCGTCACCGACAGCGACCCGGTCGCTGCTCCGCCGGCCGCATGGGTCGAGGTGGCAGCGAGTCCGGCGGTCGACAGCGACGCCGTGCCCCCACCGCGGAACACCACGGGGTTGGGCGCCGCGCACCCCGACGTCCCGACCCCGGTCGCGGCCAGGATGCACGGACCCGAGCTCGACGTGAGCGTGCCGTCCGCAGCGAACCAGTCCGACCCGGTGAGGGACGATCCGATGGCCGGGGCCTGCACGCCCACGCTCGGCGACTGCTTCGCATCGGCGACCACGTCGCCGTTCGCCGTGGCGCTGCTCACCACCGGCACTCCCGGGTCCGAGAACGACACCGAGCACCACGACGGCGTCCCCGACTCCACGCTCGTCACCGGCGAGCCGCCGCCGTTGGCCGCCGTCCGACACGAGACCGCACCCGTCGGCGCCGGCCGTAGCCCGACCGTGCCCTGCACCGTCACCGGGGACGAGTTCCCACCGAACTGATCCGACGCCTGCACGACGAAGGACCACGAGGAGCCCGACGCCGCGCTCCCGGGGATCGCCACGTTGCAGGCGAACCGTCCGGAGCTGGCCGGCGCGGCGTCCACGGCGAAGTTGCAGCCGGACACCGACGTGACCGAGATCAGCGACGAGGCCGACATGGTGGGCGCTCCCTCGTCACCGGTCCCGTTCGACGCGTAGCCATCGCCGTCCGAGATCGGCACGTTCACGCGCACGGTCGTGCCCGGTGCGGCAGCGGGCGGCACCACCACCGGCGTCACGGCCGGGATGCGGTCCACCCCCCTGACGACGAGGACGGCGGACGACGTCGCTCCGGTCAACCCGGCAGAGGTCGCCGTGAGCGTGTAGGAGCGGTTCGTGCCGTCGATGCGGCAGCCGCTGAACGAGGCGAAGCTCGCCGCGGCGCTCTGCGGGTTGGAGTTGCAGGTGACCGTCCCGTTGCCGGCACCGGTGCCGACCCCGAGTGTGATCGACGCCGTGGAACCCGAGGCCGTGTTGCCGTACTGGTCCTGGACGGCGACCACGGGCTGGATCGGCAGGGTGACGCCAGATGCGACTCCGCCGGCCGGCTGCGTGGTGAATCCCAGCTTGGTCGCGGGGCCCGGGGTGAACGTCCAGGTGAACGAGACGCTGCTCGACAGGGTGGTGCTCGCCGGCGTGATGCCCGCGGCCGCGGTCGTCGTGGATCCGGTGATCGTCACCGTGTACGTCCCGGCCGTCGTGGGCGCCGTGCCGGAGATCGTGCCGCTCGAGGTGTTGATCGTCAGCCCGGACGGCAGTCCGGACGCCGTGTAGACCGGCGTGCCGAGCGCGCCGCCGAGCGCGTCGAACTGCTTGCCGGGTGTGACGCTCAGGCCGGTGGCGCCGACCGTGTTCGATTGGTTGGCCGGGGCGGTCAGGACGATGCCGTTGCCCGACAGGGTGAGCGAGACGGAACCCGCCGAGCCGACGACCCCGGTCGCGTCCGCCGCACCGCCGGCCCCGCCGCCACCGCCGCCTGTCGCGGAGAAGGTGGGAGCGGCGCCCAGCCCGGCGTGGCCCCAGGAGGAGCCGCTGCCGCCACCGCCCGACCCGGGCGAGCCCGAGCCGTAGTCGCCGCCACCACCGCCGCCGCCGTAGTAGCCACCACCGCCGCCACCACCACCGGTCCGCCGGATGTTGGAGTCCCCGAATCCGCCGGCGCCACCGGCACCACCGGTCACGGCCGAGCCGGAACCGGTCAGGCCGTTGCGGACCCCGCCGTTGAAGCCGGGCCCGCCCGCACCGCCTGTGTTCAGACCACCGCCGCTCGCGGGGCCCGGATTGCCGCCCTGGCCCGCCGAGCCGATGCCCCCACCGCCACCCGCGCCGGACGCGTCGTTGCCACGGTTGCCACCGGCACCACCCTTGCTGGTACCCGACGGTCCGCCGCCGTACCAGTTCGCGGCGGTCGTCGAGCCCTCGGCCTGACCTCCACCGTTGGGC
>JAEZAI010000114.1 GCA_023427825.1 Actinomycetes bacterium | reverse complement strand
GCTCGGGGCCGGCGGCGCGTCGGCGCTCACGCTGATCGCGGCTCGGTGATGGGCGTGCCGGCGGTCGGATCCGCCCTCACGACCCGATCGGCCGTGCACGACCTGGTCGTCGCGGTCTTCCGGGTGCTCCTCCTCGACGCCCTGCTGGGTCCCGTCTTCGCCGCCGCCGCAGAGGTCGACTGGGCGGTGCACATCCCCAAGCTCGTCGACTACTGGTGCCGCGTCCTCATCGGCGAGCCGAGCCCGCCCCATCGGACCGTCCCGGCGCACCGGGCGCTGCACGAGCTGGTTCCCATCCGCGCGGAGCACTGCGATCGCTGGTGGGAGCTGTGGTCCGATGCCGTCGACCGGCAGTGGTGCGGCCCCACGGCAGAGCACGCCAAGGACCACGCCGCCGCGCTGATGTCGGCCCTGGCCGGCAGGGTGTTCGGGTTCGAGTGGGCGCACCAGGACCGGAGCTTCCGGTCCGGCGAGCGTCCGGCGGGAGCCGTCCGCTCAGGTTGACCCGGGGCTGTCGCCGGTCCGGCGGCACCGGAGTCGGCACTGGGCCCGGCGTGGGTCCTTCGCCACCAGCTCCTCCACCACGAACCCTCCGACGGTCGAGGCGATCCCCTCGGCGAGCCCGAGGTGCAGCTGGCAGACCGTGTCGGCATCCGTGAGGGCCGCCGAGGCGAACGGGCACTCCTGCAGGGTGATCGTGAACGACTCGCCCTGGTCGCGGACCCGCGGCTCGAACCCCTGTCGCGCCATCTGGTCCACCAGCACCTCGACCGGTTCGGCGGAACCCGCGACGCCGAGGTGCGTTCGGGCGCCGGCGCGCCGGCCGATCTCCCGGGGCGACGCTCCGGTGCGCACCATCTCGGTGAGCAGCACCGACAACCGCTCGTAGGGGCCGGTCACGCCCCACCGGCTGTCGGCAGACGGATCGACCTCGTACTGCAGTGGCGGACGGCCGCGTCCCGACGACGCGCCGACCCGCTCGATGACCAGTCCGGCGTCGACCAGCTTCGCGAGGTGCTGGCGGATGGCGTTGTGGTTCAGTGCGAAGTGCTCGGTGAGCTCCGCGACGCCGACCGGGCCGCCCGCGTCGGCCAGATAGCGGAACACCCCGTGGCGCGTCGGATCGCCGAGGGCTCGAGCTTGCACCTGGAGGGCGACCGACACGCCCCGCAGTTTAACTACTGAACGCTGGAGAAAAGATCAGGACCTCGTTATTGTTCTGTCGTATGACGGAAATAATCAGCGCTCACGGGGTTCGTCGCAGCGAGCCGGAGCCGGCGTTCACCGCCGGGACCGGTCGGGCGGTGCTCCTCGGGACCGTGCTCGGGTTCTTCGTCGTGGGCGGCCTGTGCGGCGGTGTCGCGGCCCTCGTCGGACTGCCACCGGCCGCGGCGATCGCGCTCGGCGCGTTCACCGGACTCTGGGGCGGCCCCGGCTTCGGCGGGATGCTCGGCTTCGTCCTCCACCAGTCACGCACGGGGAGCGGTACGTCGTCCGGGCACGATCCTCAGCGGTCGGCGTGACGGCTCCGGCGGCTGCGGTCCGCACGGGATCTCGAACGATGTCGTGGCAGAGGACGTGCGGATGGACGCGCTGAAGGCGGACCAGGCGATCACGCGGCGACCCGACGGTCGCACCGAGTCGCTCAGGGTCAAGGTGCATCCCGGTCTCTGCGAGGGATGGGGCAACTGCCACCGCTGGGCGCCCGACGTCTATCCGCTCGACGACGACGGGCTCATCGCCGTCCACCTCCTGGAGGTGCCACCCGAGCAGGCCGAGGCCGCCTGGCTCGGCGCCCAGGCCTGCCCGGCCGGCGTGATCACGATCGTCGAGGTCGTCGTGCGACTCGGTGCGGACGACCGGCCGGCGGACGTCTCGTGACGCCGCGGCCGACCCACCCGCGGCTCGCGGCGTCACTGCTGATGGTGGGCATCGTCGTCCTCATCGTCGTGCTGTCCGCGCTGTCGATCCGCTGATCCAGGTCCGCCGGCGGGAGGGGAGAACGCTCAGGTCCGCTCGACCGCCGGATAGGTGACGCTGAGATCCGCCCCGACGACCGCGCCGGCGCTCAGCTCGGCCTGCTGGACCCGGCCGCCGCCCATGATGTGGACGACGTCGTCGCCGTGGGCCAGGAGGTGGTCGGCGATGATCCGCCGGTGGCAGCGCCACCACACGGCCTCCGAGCACATCACCGCCGCCGGACGTTCCGCGCCCCACTCGCGGAGCTCGGCGAGGGCTCGACGGAACTCCTCGCTGAGCCCGTGGTCGGCGTAGTTGTGGAAGCTGCGGTTCTCCCACCATCCGTTGACCTCTCCGGGGACGTCCGCACTCCTCGGGCGACGTCCGGTCAGACCTTCCGCCCGTCGGAACGAGATCCCCTCCTCGCTCAGCGACGACGCCAGTTCGTCCTCGTCGAACTGGGGGTTCCTCGCGGAGCCTGGCAACCGGCGCACGTCGACCACCAGCTCGACGCGTTGCTCGCCGAGCAGGGCCAGGAACTCCTCGATGGTCCGGTTCGAGTGCCCGATCGTGAAGATCCGCCGCGGCGTCGCCATGTGATGCAGCCGGCCGGTGCCCTCGGGTCCGCGCCACCGACCCGGACCGTTGAAGTCGCCGTCGAACACGAAGGGGATCATGTCCGAGGCCGTCGGCTTCCACACCTCCGGCGTGAGGAGCGAGGCGGGGCTCGATCCAATCCGTCAGCCGGCGTCGGTCTCGAAGCTCACCTCGGCGAGATCGGCGAGCAGGTCGCTCGACTCCGCCAGTGCGGTGGCGACGATCTCCTTGGCGGTCTCGAGGAGGTGGAAGATCCTCGGGTCGGCCGCGGAGTAGTAGACGGTGTTGCCGTCGCGCCGGGTGCGGACGATGCCTCCCTGTCGCAGCACCGCGAGCTGCTTGGACAGGTGCGACTGCTCCAGACCCACCAGCGGGATCATGTCGGTCACCGAGCGCTCGCCGTCCCGCAGGATCTCGAGCACCCTGATGCGGGCCGGGTGGGCGAGCGTCTTGAAGAGCTCCGCCTTGATCTGGAAGATGGGTCGGTTCACGTCGGTCCTCCGCTCGGCACCTGACCTGCATGTTGGCGGATGCGGACGTGGTGCTCGGCGTGGGCGATCGCGTCGTCGAGGTGGTCGAAGACGTGCTCGTCGCCGGCGAGCTGGTCGAGCACACCGACCCGCTGCAGGACCTCGAGGGGCCGGGCCCGCAGTCCCTTGAACAGCACGGTGATGCCGCGCCGCTGGAGCTCGTCGACGATCTGCCCGAGGGCCTGCGCGCCGGTCGCGTCGATCAGCTGGATCTGCGGCAATCGCAGGATGACGACGTCGACGTCCGACACGTCGGTGATCTCGGTGAGGAACCGCTGGGCGGCGCCGAAGAACAGCACGCCCTCCAGCCGGTACACGACGATGTGATCGGCGAGCAGCGCCCGTTCCTCCTCGGGCGTCACGATGTCGCCGTCGTCCTCCGACGCCGGCGCGAGCACCGACGACGGCAGCGGTTCGCGGGTGGCCTGCGCCGCCCGGGCGACGTTGCGGAGCGCGAGCAGCGCTGCGACCGCGATCCCGACCTCGACCGCGACGATCAGGTCGAACACGACGGTCGCAGCGGCGGTGAGGACGAGCACGACGGCGTCGGCGCGCGTGGCCCGCACGACCGCCATGACGTTGTGGGCCTCGACCATGCGGACGGCGGTCACCATCAGGACCCCGGCGAGCGCGGGGACGGGGATCTCGGCCACGACGGGTGCGGCGAGGTAGATCACGAGGATCAGCACGACCGAGTGCACGATCGCCGCGACCCGTGTGCTCGCGCCGGCGCGGACGTTCACGGCGGTGCGAGCGATCGCCCCGGTGGCGGGCATGCCGCCGAACAGCGGTGACGCGATGTTCGCGATCCCCTGACCGAACAGCTCTCTGTCCGGTTCGGATGCGGGGCCGTCGGACATCCCGTCGGCGACACGGGCGGACAGGAGGCTCTCGAGCGCGCACAGGATCGCGACGGCGAGCGCCGGCGAGAGCAGCGAGCGCAGCTGGTCGATCGACACCGACGGCACAGTGGGGAGGGGGACCGACCGGGGGAGCTCGCCGATGACGGCGACGTCGACGTGCGCCACGGCGCACACGACCGCCGCGATCACGATCGCGATCAGCGAGGCCGGCAACGAACGGTGCAGTCGAGGGAGGAGCGCGACGACCAGGGCGGTTCCGACGACGACGGCCACCGACGGGATCGAGGACGCGGTGGCGTCGAGCAGGGCCTCGACGGCGACCAGCGCTGCGTTCTCGCCTTCGGGCTTCGGCACGCCGAGGGCGGCGGGCACCTGCTGCAGGAAGATGATGATCGCGATGCCGACGGTGAAGCCCTCGACGACCGGCCACGGCACGTAGGCGAGGTATCGGCCGAGTCCGGCGATCGCCGAGGCGACGACCAGGATCCCCGCCAGGATGCCCACCACCACGACGGCGTCCGCGCCGTAGGTCGCCACGACCGGAACGAGCACGACGGTCATGGCGCCGGTCGGACCCGAGACCTGCACGTTCGACCCGCCCAGCACCGCAGCGACCAGACCGGCGACGACCGCCGTCACCAGGCCGGCGGCCGCGCCGAGGCCGGTGCTGATCCCGAAACCGAGCGCCAGTGGCAGCGCCACCACACCCACCGTGATCCCGGCGACGACGTCGGTGCGCCATGAGCGCGCCAGTCCGGCGTAGTCGGACGCGCGAGGCAGGAGGCCGGTCAGTCGCGGCGGCATGAGGGGGATGGAGGCAGAAGGGAGTCGGGAAACCGCACGATGTATGCCGAACGTACTACATGATCATGTTGTCATGTGCCGCGACGATCGAAAGGATCTGGGTCTCGTTACTTGCGAAGTGTAAGTTGCGTCGACATGTCGACCGAACCTCCAGTGGCGGGTGGCGCGTGGGACGCCCTCGTCGACGGTCTGCGGTCGGCGGGTGAGCAGCTCGCCGCCGACACGCCGCACCTCTCTCCCGACGAACGGGCCGACGGCTACCGCGCCCTGGTCCGAGCGCTGAACAACCAGCTCGGCCGCTTCGAGGTCGACCGCGACCGTCCCGAGCTGGTCCCGTTCAACGGCTGGCGGGAGAAGATGTTCATGGACAACCCGGACTTCCGGTACTGGGTGGCCGACATCCGGGACTCCGGGCGGTACCGCATCTCCGGAGTCGTGGGCGACGCGGTCTACACCTCGATCACCGTGTACGCCCGCACCGGCGGGTCGGCCACCGCAGCGGCCACGAGCCGGATCGACAGCGACTCGCTGAGGATCGACGACGACGGCGGCTTCACGGTGACGCTGTCCGGTGATGCGCCGACCGACGACGGCGACTGGCTGCCGCTGTCGGAGGGCGCGTCGGCGGTCTGGGTGCGCCAGTTCCACCACGACGCCGCGCACGACCGGCTCGGCTCGTGCCGCATCGATCCGATCGACCACGTCGAGCCCCCGCCGGCGATCGATCCGGCGACGTTCGAACGTCATCTGGCGCGCCTCGGCCGGACCATCGCCGCGTTCCCTGCGATCTTCGCCGCGTCGATCCGGGACGACCTGGCGCAGCCCAACGAGGTGCGGTACTGGTCCGAGATGGTCGGCGGCGCAGGCTTCACGGAACCGAACATCCACTACGTGCGCGGCTCCTGGCAGCTCGAGCCCGACGAGGCGCTCGTGATCGAGGTCGACCCTCCACCGTGCCGGTACTGGAACGTGCTGCTCTACAGCCGCTTCCTCAACTCGCTGGACCACCGCTCCCGGCGCGTGTCGCTCACCGACGGCACCGCGCAGCTGGTCGACGGGCGCTCTCGCATCGTGATCTCGGCGACCGACCCCGGCGGCCCGGGCGACTGGCTCGACAACGAGGGTCGGAGCTTCGGCCTCTTCGTGTTCCGCTTCCTCCAGCCCGAGCGGGAGCCCGACCTCCCGACCGTGCGTCGGTGCCGTCTCGTCGATCTCATGGGGGCGACATGAGCCTGTGGCGACCTGCACCGAGGACCGAGGTGGCCCGGGCGGCGCTGGCAGCCGCCGAGGCCGACCGGCGAGCGAGGCCGGACCGCTACCGCCTCGATCCCGACCACCTCGCCGCCGCGGCCGTGCGGCGACCCGGTGACGAGGAGCGTTTCGCCGCCGGATGGCGAGAGGGCCTCGAGCAGTACCTCGCCTCGGCACGCGAGGACGGTCGCCTCAACGCGCTCGGCGTCGGCATGGTCGCCAGGACCGCCCTGTCGCGACTGCGGGCCGGCGTGGCGATGTCGGAGCTCAGGGAGGCCGAACCCGTTCGCTCCGCCGTGGAGCTGCAGCCGCCGATCTTCATCACCGGCGGCTGGCGCACGGGCACGACGTTCCTGTTCCGGCTGCTGGCGACCGATCCTCGGTTGCGGGGCCCCTTGCCGGCAGAGCTCACCAGCCCCTCCCGTGTGGCCGTGATGACCGACGACGAGCGGGAGGCCTTCATCGAGGCGAGCGTCGGGCCGGGCGAGGTGCTGTACCAGCTCAACCCCGAGCTGCGAGCGATCCACGACTCGGGGGGTCGCATGCCGGAGGAGTGCGGCCTGGCGATGGGCACGGACCTGCGCAACTGGGGGTTCTCCTCGACGACGCGGCTCGACTCCTACTCCGGGTGGCTGGCCGGACAGGACCTCGCGCCCAGCTACGTCGGCTACCGGCACGTCCTCCAGGCGCTCGACCGCGGCGACGGACGTCGGTGGGTGCTCAAGGCCCCGCCGCACACCGCTGAGCTGCCCGCCCTGGTGTCCGCGTTCCCCGGCGCCGTCGTCGTCCAGCTGCACCGCGACGTCGTCGAGACCGTCGCGTCCGGTGCGAGCCTGTTGGCGGTCTTCCGCTCGCCCTACAGCGACG
>JAEZAI010000070.1 GCA_023427825.1 Actinomycetes bacterium | reverse complement strand
GGACCGACGCGGTCGTCATCAACGCCGGCGACGGCTGGCACCAGCACCCCACCCAGGCGCTGCTCGACAGCTACACGATCCGCCGCCATCGCGGCTCGCTCGACGGCATGCACATCGGCATCGTCGGCGCCCTCAAGCACTCCCGGGTGGCCCGGTCCGACATCGAGGCGTTCACCCGCCTCGGCGCCGATGTCACGCTGGTCGCGCCGCCCACGCTGCTGCCGCCGTCGGTGGCGCCCTGGGACGTCCGGGTCTCGCACGACCTGGACTCGGTCGTCGCCGCCCTGGACGTCTGCTACCTGCTGCGCCTGCAGCGTGAGCGCATGACGGAGGCGCTCGTCCCCTCGCTGCGGGAGTACACCGCGAGCTTCGGGCTGACGTCCGCCCGGGCCGACCGTCTGCGCGAACGTGCGCTGATCATGCACCCCGGGCCCATGAACCGGGGCGTCGAGATCGCCTCCGAGGTCGCCGCCCGTCCCGGGGCCGTCATCACCGAGCAGGTGGCGAACGGCGTCGCGGTGCGCATGTCGGTGCTGTTCCTGCTGCTCGGCCCCGGTCGTGCCGCACTGCCCCCGCTGGACGGGGCGACCGTCGACGTGACCGCCGTCGACACCACGGCCGAACCCGCCACCACCCCCTCGACGACTGGAGCGCCGCAGTGACCGACCCCGAGATCCGGCCCGGCGCCGACGTCGTGATCAAGGGCGGCCGGGTGCTCGACGCCACCGGCGAGCGCGTCGCGGACGTGGTGGTGTCCGACGGGAGGATCGCCGCGGTCGGCGACGACCTGAGCGCGGACGTGGTGCTGGACGCGTCCAGCTGCCTGGTCACGCCCGGCCTGGTGGACCTCCACACGCACCTGCGCGAGCCGGGCAAGGAGGAGGCCGAGACCGTCGAGTCGGGGTCGCGGGCCGCAGCGCTGGGCGGCTACACCGCCGTGCTCGCCATGCCGAACACCACGCCGACCATGGACTGCGCCGCAGTCGTCCGCGAGGTGCTCGACCTCGGCCGGGCCGCGGTCTGCGACGTCCACGCCTCGGGTGCGATCACCGTCGACAGGGCGGGCGAGCAGCTCGCCCCGATCGCGGAGATGGCGGCGCTCGGCGTGCGGATCTTCACCGACGACGGCACGGGGGTGCAGGACGACCGCCTCATGCGCCGGGCGCTCGAGTACGCGTCGGGCCTCGGGGTGACGCTGGCGCAGCACTGCGAGGTCAGCGCGCTCAGCGAGGGCACCTGCATGCACGAGGGCGAGTGGTCCTCCCGCCTGGGCCTTCCCGGCCAACCCGCCGAGGCGGAGGAGCTGATGGTCATGCGCGACATCGCGCTGGCCCGTCTCACCGGCGCCAAGGTCCACTTCCTGCACCTGTCGACGGCGGGGTCCGTGGCCATGGTCGCAGCGGCCAAGGCCGCGGGTCTGCCGGTGACGGCCGAGGCCGCGCCGCACCACTTCACGCTCACCGACGCCTGCTGTGCCGGCTACGACGCCACGTTCAAGGTGCACCCACCGCTGCGCTCGGCGTCGGACGTGGACGCGGTGGCGGCCGGGCTGGCCGACGGAACGATCGACGCGATCGCCACCGACCATGCGCCGCACGCCCCCGAGGAGAAGGAGCGCCCGTTCGACCAGGCGCCCCCCGGGATGCTCGGCCTCGAGTTCGCCCTGGCCCTGGCCCTGACCCGGCTGGTCGACGGCCAGCCGGCCGCCCCCGACCCCGAGGACCCGTCGCGGGGCGGCGTCCCGGGAGCGGCGGGCGCCTACGACGGGCAGCGCCTCACCGACGCCGACGTGATCGCCCGCCTCTCGTGGCAGCCGGCGGCGATCGCCGGGATGGCCGACCACGGCGGGCCGATCCAGGCCGGCGCCGCCGCCAACCTGACCGTCATCGACACCGAGCACCGCTGGACGATCGACGGCTCGGGCGGCGCGTCCCGGAGCCGCAACGTCCCGTACGTAGGGCTGTCGGTTCGCGGCAAGGTCCGCCACACGCTGTGCCGCGGCGAGGCGGTCGTGGTCGACGGGGAGCTGCGGCGATGACCGCCATGACGACCACGGCGACGACGATGACCATGACGGAACGACACAGGGAGTGCCAGCAGTGAGCATCGAAGAAGCCGCGATCGTCCTGGCCGACGGGACGCTGTTCGAGGGCGAGGCCATCGGCGCCCGCCCCGACGGCGGGGTGACCGCCGGCGAGTTCGTGTTCAACACGGTGCTGTCGGGCTACCAGGAGGTGATCTCGGACCCGTCGTACGCGGGGCAGATCATCACGTTCACGTACCCGCACATCGGCAACTACGGGGTCAACGCCACCGACGACGAGTCGCTGCGGCCCCGTTGCTCCGGCGTCGTCGTGCGCGACCTGGCCCGCCGTCACAGCAACCACCGCGCCGAGGGCGACCTGGACTCGTACCTGCAGCGCTTCGACGTGCCGGGCATCGCCGGCGTCGACACCCGCCGCCTGACCCGGCACCTGCGCGACCACGGCGCGATCCCCGGCGTGTTCGGCACCGCGGACGAGGCCACCCTGCGGGCGGCCGCCGAGCGAGCGGTCGGCACCGACGGCATCGACCTGGTCGCCACCGTGACCGGCGAGGGCGTCACCACCTACGAGGCCGTGAGCGAGGACGCTCGCCGGGCCGGCCGGCGGGTCGTGGCCATCGACATGGGCATCAAGACGACGATCGTCCGCAACCTGGCCCAGATCGCCACGGTCGACGTGGTCCCGGCCGACACGTCCGCCGACGAGATCCTGCAGCGGTCGCCCGACGGGGTGTTCCTGTCGAACGGTCCGGGCGATCCCGCCGCGGTCGAGACCGTGCCCGACACCGTCCGGGAGCTGCTCGGCAAGGTGCCGATCTTCGGCATCTGCATGGGTCACCAGATGCTCGGCACCGCGCTCGGGGGCACCACGACCAAGCTCCCGTTCGGCCACCACGGCGGCAACCACCCCGTGCGCGACCTGGCGACCGGGCGCGTCGAGATCACGAGCCAGAACCACAACTACGTGGTGGACGTCGACGCCGTCGACCGCATCGAGGTGACCCACGTGAACCTCAACGACGGCACGCTCGAGGGGTTCCGCTGCCTGGACGTGCCGGCGTTCGGGATCCAGTACCACCCAGAGGCCGGCCCGGGACCCCACGACAGCCACTACCTGTTCGAGCGCTTCGCCGACCTGATCGACGAGCACCGCGGATGACGGACGCAACCACCCCCCAGCGGGGCAGCCGGTCGGGCAGGCGCGGTCAGTCGGGCAGGCCCAGGAAGCGGGCGACCGCGTCCGCCTCCTCGTCCAGGTTCGTGCCGATGTCGCCGACGACCGCCTTCTCCACCTTGGAGCCCACCAGCGGGATGCGGACCCTGAACTCGCCGCGCAGCTCCCGGACGGTGTCGTCGCCGTCGGTCTTCACGACGATGTCCGCGGCGGCCCGGATGAGGCTCGCCGCCTGCACCGGGAGGAACCGCACGGCCGCGGTGCGCGCCGAGAGGTCCCACTCGGTCTCCTGCACCCAGGCCACGTCGTCGGGGTCGATGAACCGGGCCGCCTGGGCCGGCAGGTCGGCGTCGACCTTGTACCGCAGCCGCACGAGCGCCGTGCCCCTGGCGTCGTCGCGGTCGAGGTCCAGCAGCTCGGGCGGCGCCATCTTGGAGAACCCGTCGAGGCCGTTCCAGAACCGCTCGTCCAGGTACGTGGCCATGATGTCGTCGACCGTTGCGGTCCATCGCTGCTCGAAGCCGAACTTCACCGCACCAGCGTCGCACACCGCGCCCGCCGTCTCGGCCACCCCCGCGGCGCGCCACCGCCACGCGTCACCCGGCACCACCCACCCCCAGCCCCCCGAGAAGATGCAGCGAGGAACCCGCCATGCCCCGTCGTGACGACCTGGAGTCGATCCTGATCATCGGCTCCGGCCCGATCGTGATCGGCCAGGCCTGCGAGTTCGACTACTCGGGCACGCAGGCCTGCCGCGTGCTCCGGGAGGAGGGCTACCGGGTGATCCTCGCCAACTCCAACCCGGCGACGATCATGACCGACCCGGACTTCGCGGACGCCACCTACGTGGAGCCGCTGGTCGCCGAGGTGCTCGAGCGGATCCTCGACGTGGAGCAGCCCGACGCCGTGCTGCCCACGCTCGGCGGCCAGACGGCGCTCAACCTGGCCATGGAGCTGTCGGAGTCCGGCGCCCTCGAGCGCCGCGGGATCGAGCTCATCGGTGCCAAGGCCGAGGCGATCGCCACCGCCGAGGACCGCGACCGGTTCAAGAGGGCGATGCTCGAGATCGGCCTGCAGGTCCCGGCGTCGGGCATCGCCCACACCATGGACGAGGCCCGGGCCGTCGTCGGAGAGCTCGGGCTGCCGGTGGTCATCCGCCCCGCCTACATCCTGGGCGGCAAGGGCACCGGCATCGCGTCGACCGCCGACGAGTTCGAGCGGCTCGCGTCGCTGGGGCTGGAGGCGAGCCCGATCTCGGAGATCCTGATCGAGCGGTCGATCGCGGGCTGGAAGGAGTTCGAGCTCGAGGTCATGCGTGACCGCGCGGACAACTGCGTGGTCATCTGCTCGATCGAGAACTTCGACCCGATGGGCGTCCACACCGGCGACTCGATCACGGTCGCGCCGGCGCAGACCCTCACCGACGTGGAGTACCAGCGCATGCGCGACGCCGCGTTCGCGTGCATCCGCCGCGTCGGGGTGGAGACCGGCGGCTCGAACGTGCAGTTCGCCGTCGACCCGACCACCGGCGACCAGGTCGTCATCGAGATGAACCCCCGGGTCAGCCGGTCGTCGGCCCTGGCGTCCAAGGCGACCGGGTTCCCGATCGCCAAGATCGCGGCCAAGCTCGCCGTCGGCTACACGCTCGACGAGATCCCGAACGACATCACCCGCAAGACCCCGGCCACCTTCGAGCCCACGATCGACTACGTGGTGACCAAGGTGCCGCGGTGGGCGTTCGAGAAGTTCCCCGGCCAGGCGCCGGTCCTCGGCACGCAGATGCAGTCCGTCGGCGAGGCCATGGCCATCGGCCGGACCTTCCCCGAGTCCCTGCAGAAGGCGCTCCGCTCGCTCGAGCAGGGGCGCCTGGGCCTGAACGCCGACCCGGCCGAGTCCGCCTACGACGACCTGTCCGACGACGACCTCGTGGCCGCAGCCTCCATCGGGACACCGGACCGGCCGTTCCAGCTCGAGGCGGCCATCCGCCGCGGCATCC
>JAEZAI010000012.1 GCA_023427825.1 Actinomycetes bacterium | reverse complement strand
GCAGGCCGAGGTTCTCGTAGTCGACGGTGAGCATGCTCGGCGGTTCTCAGCTCTCGGACAGCAGGGCCCGGTAGTGCACGACGGTCTTCTCGGCCGTCTGGCGCCAGGTCCAGCGGTGGATCACGCGGTCTCGCCCACGAAGGCCGATCGCCTGGGCGGCCTCGGGATCGGTCAGCGCCCGGCGGATCCCCGTGGCGAGCGCATCGGCGTCGCCGGGAGCGACCGCGAAGCACGTGTCGCCGTCGGGACCCGACACCTCGGGGATCGCGCCGCCGGTGGTCGCGACCAGCGGGCAGCCCGTGCTCATGGCCTCGATCGCCGGCAGCGAGAAGCCCTCGTACAGCGACGGCACGACCGCACACGCCGAGGAGTTGTAGAGCTCCACGATCGTCTCGTCCGTCACGCCGGAGACGAACTCGACCGCACCCTCCAGGCCCAGCGTCTGGATCGTGCGCTGCGCAGCGGACCCCTCCTTGAGCCGGCCGACGAGCACGAGCTTGAGGTCGGGGAACTCCGTGCGGAGCTTGGCGAGCGCCTCGAGCAGGTAGCGCTGGCCCTTCATGGCCACGTCGGACGACGCCGTCGAGATGATCTGGTTCGGGTTTCGGTGCACGCCCGGCATGGGCCGGAACAGCTCGGGGTCCACGCCCACCGGCACGATGTGCAGCCGTTCGGGCGACACCAGGTGGTCACGGCAGATGTCGTCGTAGGAGTTGCGCGACACCGTGATGACCCGGCGCAGGCGCTTGGCCACCTTCGTCTGCATCTTGGTGAACGCGTACCAGCGCGACTTCGACCAGCGCTGACGGACCGTCTCCGCGTGCTCCATCTCCAGGCGGCGGTCGACGGTGATCGGGTGGTGGACGGTACCGAGCACGGGCAGGCCCATGCGCTCCATCAGCAGCAGGCCGTAGCCCAGGCACTGGTTGTCCTGGACCAGGTCGAACTCGCCGGGCCGCTGGCGGAGGTGGTCCCACGCCCGCAGGGAGAACGCGAGCGGCTCGGGGAACGTGCCCGACGAGAACGCCGTCACCTCGGCCCAGTCCCAGCGGTCCTTCAGCTCCCAGATGCCGGGCATCCGCATGGGGAAGTGGTCGTTGTAGATGTCCAGGCTCGGCAGCTCGACCAGCGGCACCCGCTCGTCGACCAGCGGATAGGGCTGGCCGGACAGGACCTCGGCGTGATGGCCCATGTCGACGAGCGCCTTGGTCAGGTGCCGCGTGTACACGCCCTGGCCGCCCACGTGCGGCTTGCCCCGGTAGGTCAGGAAGGCGATGCGCAGCGGGTCATCGGGACCCGGGACGGGGCGGGACGTGCCTGCGGCGCCGGATCGGCCCCTCGTCAGCAGGGTCCGTGACGAGCTGATCGGGCCGGTTCGCATGACCGAGTAGCTTCGCCGTGCGTTGACCCGACGGTCAAGTGATCGTCACGCACCGTGGTCAGAATCGTCACCCATCGTGGTGGAGGCGGGGAATGCGCGGCCTGATCCAACGAGTTCGCTCAGCTTCGGTCACCGTCACGCACCCGCCGGGCGCCGACGGCGGCCGCGAACAGGAGCTCGTCGGGCGGATCGGCCCGGGTCTGTGCGTGCTCGTCGGCGTCACCCACGACGACGATCCCGCGGCCGCGACCGCGATGGCGTCGAAGATCTGGAACCTCCGGGTCTTCGACGACGCCGACGGGGTGATGAACCTGTCCGCCGCGGACCTGGGCCGCGAGGTGCTGGTCGTGAGCCAGTTCACGCTCTACGGCGACACGCGGAAGGGGCGCCGTCCGAGCTACGTGGCCGCGGCCCGACCCGAGGTCGCCGAACCGCTGGTCGACCTGGTGGTCGACGAGCTGCGCGCCCTGGGCGCCACCGTCGCCACTGGGCGGTTCCGCACCGACATGGCCGTGGAGCTCGTGAACGACGGCCCGGTCACGCTGCTCGTCGAGACCTGACCCGCCGACGCTCCGGCCCCTTAGTGGCGCCCGTTTCGTGATGCTGTTCCGGGGGATTTCGCCCGGAAAAGCATCACAGAACGTCGAGCGGTCGGTCGGGGCCGGCGGCGGGGTCGGTGTCGTCGGGGCGGTCGGGGTCGGCGGTGTCGCGGCGGCGGGTGAGGACGAACACCGCAGCCAGCGCGCCGAACGCCAGCACGAGCGCCGGCAGGTCCCCGAGCGCCTGGGCCGGCGTCGTCCCGGCGTAGCGGTCGACGGTCCGGGTGATGACCTCCTGCTCGGAGATGTCGGTCAGGTCGAGCACCGCGCCGTCGGGACCGACGAACGCGCTGAACCCCGTGGGCGACACCTGCAGCGCCCAGCGCCCCGACTCCACCGCTCGCAGCTGGGTCATGGCGACCTGCTGCGTCTGCACCTGCGTCAGCCAGTAGCTCGACCCGTTGGTCGGGTTGAGCAGCACCTGGCCGCCGTCGCGGACGCCCTCGCGCACCCGGCGACCGAAGAAGATCTCCCAGCTGATCGCCACCGCCATCTTCCCGTGGCCCGTGTCCACGACCGCCTCGCCGTCGCCGGGGATCTGGTCCCTCTGCGGCAGCGCCTCCGCAGCGATCGGTTCGAACAGCCACCGCATCGGGACGTACTCGCCGAACGGCACCCGCCGCTCCTTGTCGTAGCGGTCGCCCACGGTGCCGTCGGGGTGCACGACCACCACGTAGTTGACGAAGTGGTCCGGCCCGCGCCCCTCGACCACGCCGACGATGATCGGCGCGTCGAGCCGGATGGCCTGCTGGGCGATCTGGCTCAGCTCGGGGCTCCGCTCGAAGGGCTGCTCCAGGTTGACGACGTTCTCGGGCCACACGACGACGTCGACCGGGCCCTCGATCGTGCGAGTCGCCTCCAGGTGGCGGCCGAACACGATCGGCGCGTCGCCGCTCGAGTAGCGGGTGCCCTGCGGCCCGCCGCCCTGGACGCCGGCGAGGCGGACCTGCGCCACCGGCTCGCCGATCGGCCACACCGCCCCCAGCAGCGCCACGGCGACGATGAGCGCGGCGCCGATGGCAGCGTCCCGGTACCGGCGCACCGCGAGCAGGTACAGCGCCGCGCCGG
>JAEZAI010000631.1 GCA_023427825.1 Actinomycetes bacterium | reverse complement strand
GGACGCCCAGGACCTGGGGGACGAGCTCCCGGAGCTCGACGGGGTCCACGTTCAGTCGGCGACGGTGGGCGGCGCCGTCAGGAACGGCCGGACCTCGAGCCACTCGTGGATCGGCTCACCGCCCGCGCCCGGGGCCGCCGACAGCTCGCCCGCGAGCTCGATCGCCCGGTCGTAGCTGTCCACGTCGACGACCATCCACCCGGCGATGAGGTCCTTGGTCTCGGCGAACGGACCGTCGGTCACCGGCGGCCGCCCCTCGCCGTCGGACCGCACCCAGACGCCGTCGGGCGACAGGGCCTGGCCGTCCACGAACTCGCCGGTGGACTCCAACTTGGCGGCGAAGTCGTTCATGAACCCGATGTGGGCCTCGACCTCCTCGGGGGTCCAGCGGTCCATCGGGATGTCGTTCACCGCCGCCGGAGCGCCGCGGTAGTGCTTCAGGAACAGGTACTTGGCCATGTGGGCCTCCTCGTGTGACGCCGGCCCCGTCGGCCGGCTGCACCCTTCGGACGGAGCCGGCGTCCGGATCTCGACATCCTCGCCCGAGATCTCCTCCTCCGGCGCCGGAAGGACCTACCCCCTGCGGGCGGCCAGGGTGACCGGCGTGGCCCTGAACGTGAAGTCGGCGCCCGTGCTGAAGCGGGTGAGCGCCACCTCGGAGGGCTCGTCGGCCGGCTCGTCCGCCATCGACACCGTCCACGTCGTCGGGCCGGTCCGCTCGACGCGACCGTACGGCGTGACGCCCTGGACGGCGGCGACCAGCCCGCCGTCGTGGCCGTCCGCCAGGCGGCTGATCCACGTCTCGAAGCCGCGCTCGTGCAGCGCAGGGCAATCGCCGAGCCCGACCAGCAGACGGTCGTCCTCGACCCGGACCCGCCAGTCGACGTAGGCCCGGGGCCGGAACGCCGGGTGCAGCTCCACGACGGTCGCCACCTCGTCGAGCGTGGCCCGCACCGGCCCGTCCGCGGGATCGCTGCCCAGGCCGAGCGCGTTGCGCAGGCGCTCGGACGTCAGGCCGGCGATGCCGGTGAACTGCCGCTCCACGACCGACACCGCGTCCTCGGTGCCGTGCCGTCGCTCGATCGCGAAGCAGAACGAGATGACCAGCAGGTGCTGCTGGACGCAGATCTCCTCGGCCAGGGCCCGCAGTGCGGCGGTCGAGAACTGCTCGGTCTGCAGGTCGGGATCCACCGGCGCCCGGTAGTCGTTCCAGCCGTCGGCCAGCTCGGCGTCGGTGGCGCCGTCGCCGAGCGGCGGGAGCTCGATCGACGCGAGCAGCGTCCGCTCGACGTGGGTCATGGGCTCCGGCAGCGGCAGCTCGGGGTGCGAGTCGTCGATCACGACCGTCCAGTGGCAGTGCGGATGGCGGTCCGCCGGCACGCGGGGCGGTCGGTGGATCGGGCGGACCTGCGCCCGGCGGTTGGTGGCGATCGCGGTCGCGTCGAAGGTGGGGTCCTCGATCGCGTGGCACATCGCCCGGACGTAGTCGTCGCCCATCGGCTCCACGACCATGAGCGCGCCGCAGTGGTCCAGCCAGAACTCGCCGTGCATGGCGTCGAACACCTCGTAGCGGAAGTCCATGAACTCGGGCGGCGCCCCGATGTCGAACTGCATGCCCTTGAAGATCGTCGGCACGTCGCCGTCCGCGAAGTCGAGCAGGCGCTGCATGCGCATGGAGTAGATCGGGCTCGCACCCATCCACTCGTCGATCGCGATCGCCGCCATCTCATCGCGCCCGTAGGCGCTGATCAGGTGCGGCATGCCCGCCCGGTCCATGAGCTGACCGGCGAGCAGGTACTCGCGGACCAGCACGGCGAGCTCGTCGTGCAAGAGGTCCTCCAGGTGGCGCACTCAGTCCTCCGGGTACGGCTCGAGTCCGAGGGTCGACGCCAGGTGAGAGAGCGCCAACGCCGCGAACGGGGTGGGGACGGCGAGCGCCCGGCCCATCTCGGACGCGAGCTCCAGGTCCTTCGAGCCGAGCGCCAGCGTGTGGCCGAACATCGGGCGCAGCCCGTCGTCGTCCGCCATGGGACCCGCCTCCCGGCGCACCATGAACGCCCCGGGCCCGCCGGTGATGCGGTCCGAGTGGCGCACGACCTCGCCCAGCTGGAACACGTCGAGGCCGGCGGCGTCGGCCAGTCGCAGGGCCTCGCCGGCCGCTGCGTAGCTGGCGAACGTGATCAGGTTCCGCGCGATCTTCATGTGCGTGGCGGATCCGACAGGACCGGTGTGCACGACCATGGCCGCGTAGCGGTCGAGCAGCGGGCGGGCACGCTCGACGGCCTCGTCCGAGCCGCCGACCATCACGGCCAGCGTGCCGTCGTGCGCGCCCATCGCCCCACCGCTGATCGGCGCGTCCACGACCTCGACGCCGGACGCCGCGCCCAGCTCGGCGAGCGCCACCGCGCCCTCGGCGCTGATCGTGGAGTGCACGGCCACGACCGTGCCCGGCTCGGCGGTCGACAGGATGCCGTCGGGGCCATCCAGCACGTCGCGGACCTGCTGCTCGTTCTGCACGACGATGCCGATGACGCGGGCGCTCCGGGCCAGCTCCGCCGGCGTGGCCGCCACGGTGGCGCCCGCCTCGGCGAACGGCGCGGTCGCGTCCGCCGACACGTCCATGACCACGAGCTCGCCCGGCTCGTCCAGCAGACGTCGGGCCATCGGCCCGCCGATGTTGCCCAACCCGATGAAGCCGATACCTCCGCTCCCGGCCGCTGAGGCCTGGTCCCCCCTCATGCGCGCACCACCTGTCCGCCGTCGACGTTGAAGATCTGCCCGGTGATCCAGCTCGCGTCGTCGGACAGCAGGAAGCTCAGCATCCCGGCCATGTCCTCGGGCGTGCCCTGCCGCTTCAGCGCCAGGCCCTTGACGATGTCGTCCACGATCGAGCCCGGCACCACCGTCCGGGCCGCGTCGGTGTCGGTCGGGCCCGGGGCGATGGCGTTGATGCGGATGTTGGAGCCGCCGAGCTCGTGGGCGAGTTGGATCGTCAGGCCGTTCACGCCGGCCTTGGCCAGCCCGTAGTAGTTCGCGTACATCCACGCCGCGGTCGACGACTGGTTGACGATCGCGCCCCCGCCGCCGGCGGCCATGTGCTCCCAGACCGCCCGGATGCACAGCAGCGCGCCGTCCATGTTCACGGACATGAAGCGGCGGTAGTAGTCCCAGTCGACGGTCAGCAGCAGGTCGATCTCCATGCCGCCGAAGATCGCCGCGTTGTTGACCAGGTGGTCGATGCGTCCGAACGCCGCCATGGTGTCGGCGGCCATCTGCCGGGTGGACCCCGGGTCGCTGACGTCGACCTGCAGACCGAGCGCGCCGACCCCGGTGGCGGCGATGTCGGCCGCCACCTTGGTCGCCCGCTCGCCGTCGATGTCGGCGACGACCACCGACGCCCCTTCGGACGCCAGCCGGCGGGCGTACGCCTCGCCGATCCCCCCGGCCGACCCGGTGACGATGCTCACCTTGCCGTCGAACTTCCCCATCTGTCCCCTCGTCTCTCCGTGTGCTCGATGCTCGTCCCGCCGTTCAGTCGGCGACGGCGATCGCCTTGGTCTCCAGGTACTCCTCGAACCCGGCCACGCCCATCTCGCGGCCGATGCCGGACTGCTTGTAGCCGCCGAACGGCACGTCCGCGGCGTACCAGATGCCGCCGTTGATGCCGAGCGTGCCGGTGCGGATGCGGGCCGCCACCGCGAGCGCGTGCTCCTCATCGGTCGAGTGGATGGCACCGGACAGGCCGAACGGCGAGTCGTTGGCGATCGCCACGGCCTGGTCCTCGCCCTCGTAGGGGATGACCGTCAGCACCGGGCCGAAGATCTCCTCGCGCGCCACCCGGGCGGAGTTGTCCAGGCCGACGACCAGCGTCGGGTCGATGAACCAGCCCGTGTCGAAGCGCTCGGACCGGCCGCCGCCGACGGCGAACGATCCGCCCTCCTCGACGGCCAGGTCCAGGTACGACTGCACCCTGTCGCGCTGGCGCTCCGAGATCAGCGGCCCGCAGATCGTGCCCGGATCGGTGGGATCGCCGGCCGTCAGGGCGCCCATGGTCGCCGCCGCCGCCTCGACCGCCTGGTCGTGGAGCGCCGCGGGCACCAGCAGCCGCGTGGTGATCGCACAGCCCTGACCCGCGTGGGTCGACGCGGTGAACGCCGCCAGCGACGCCGCAGCGCCGACGTCCGCGTCCTCCAGGACGATGAACGCCGACTTGCCGCCGAGCTCCAGGAACACCTTGGTCAGGTGCTCCGCCGCGTCCCGCATGACCGAGCGGCCGGTGGCGGTCGAGCCGGTGAACGACACCACGTCCACGCGGGGGTCGCTCGCGAGCTGGGAGCCGAGGAGGTGGTCCGACGACGTCACCACGTTGAGCACGCCCGCCGGGATGTCGGTCTCCTCGGCCACGATGCGGGCCACCGCGCTCGCGCACCACGGCGTGTCGGGGGCCGGCTTGAGCACCACGGTGCAGCCGGCGGCCAGGGCTGGGCCGAGCTTGGCCACGTTGATCTGGTGCGGGAAGTTCCACGGTGTGATCGCACCGACCACGCCCGCCGGCTCGCGGTGGATGCTGCGCCGGGAGACGATCCCGAACGACTCCTTCTCGCCCAGGTCCTGGACCCAGCCGTCGTAGCCCTCGGCGAGGTCCGCGTAGTAGCCGAGGTCCTCGACCGGGAAGTCGTACTGCGGACCCGACGTCAGGAACGCCGGCGCGCCCACCTCGGCGGTGGTCAGCGTCCGCATCTCGTCGCCGTGGGCCTGGAGCGCGTCGCGCAGCTGGCGCAGGCAGCGCGCCCGGAACGCGGGGTCGTTCGCCCAGCTGCCCTCGTCGA
>JAEZAI010000623.1 GCA_023427825.1 Actinomycetes bacterium | reverse complement strand
CGATGCCGGCGCCGTCCCAGTCGTTGTTCCACAAGGTCGGCGACACCGCGGTGGCGGACAGCTTCCAGAGCTCCTGGGCGGTGGCGCCCCGGTCGATGGCGATCACCCGGTAGTAGTTGTCGCGGCTGCCCGTGTAGACGAGCGGGTAGCCGTCGGGGTCGACCGTCACCGAGCCCTTGATGATGTCGCCGGTGGGCAGCGGCGGGAGGATGTCCTCGCCGGTCTCGCCGTCCATGAAGTGCACGGCCTTGTCGTAGGCGCCGAACACGACCCACGTCCGGCCCTCGCGCTCGAACACCGCCGGCTGGCCCGTCCACCCGGAGCCGCACCAGGTCTTGGACTGGCCGCCGACGGCGGAGGACGAGCACATGCCGCCGTTGGCCGGGTAGAACCAGCGGACCTTGGGGGCCGTCGGGACGTCGCCCCGGCCGTAGTAGGTCCGGGTGGGGTTGCCCCTGAAGGTGAGGCTGCCGGGCACCTTCTCGGACCACATCCGTCCCGAGCTCGCGGGGTTCACGAACTGGTCGGTCCCGTCCGCCGGCACCTGCGTCAGGTCCTCCGGCTGCGCCTCCTCCTCGTCGGGGTCCTTGCCGTCCGCGCTCCCGTCATCGCCGCCGTCCTCGGCCGCGGACCCGCCCTTGTCGTCGGTCGCGGTCTCGCCGTCACCGCCGCCCAGGAACGAGACGACCGCCGCGCCCAGACCGACGACGAGCACCAGCGCCACGACGGCCACGATGAGCTGACGCCGTCGTGCGACCTCGGGCGACGGCGGCGCGTACCGGTTCTGCGACCTCGGTCGCTGGACGCGCTGGGGGGACCGGTCGTCGGGTTCCATCGTCCACCATCATGGTCCGGGCGTCGTCACTGCTGGCGCAGCTCGCCCTCGGCCACGAGCCGGTCCAGGGTCAGCTCCGGATGCTCGGCCTCGAGCCGCTCCAGCCAGTACACGGATTCGAACACGGCGAGCAGCTCGCCGTCGGAGCGCTGCAGCACGTCCACACCCTGCATCGCCCGCAGCTCGGCGCGCGACGCCTCGTCGGTGCGACGGGCGATCCGGAACCGCGTCGGCGTGAGCTCCACCGGCGCGCCGAACTCGTTCTCCAGGCGGTGGGTCGCCACCTCGAACTGCAGCGCGCCGACGGCAGCGAGCACGGGCGCCTGGTCGCCGAACTCGGGGTCGCGGAGGACCTGCACCACGCCCTCCTCGTCGAGCTGCTGGATGCCGGTGCGGAACTGCTTCGACTTGCCGACGTCGGTCGTGCGGGCGACCGCGAAGTGCTCCGGGGCGAAGCTCGGGATCGCCGGGTACGCCACGGCCTGCTCCACGTACAGGCTGTCGCCCACGCGCACGTCGGTGGCGTTGACCAGGCCCACGACGTCGCCGGGGAACGCCTCCTCGAGCGTCTCGCGCTCCTGTCCGAACACCGAGTGGGCGTACTTGGTGGCGAACGGCTTGCCGGTGCGCCCGTGGGTGACGACCATGCCCCGTTCGAACCGTCCGGAGCAGACGCGCAGGAACGCGATCCGGTCGCGGTGGGCCCTGTCCATGTTCGCCTGGACCTTGAAGACGAAGCCGGAGAACGGCGCACCGAGCGGTCGGGGATCGCCGCTGGCGTCGAGCCGCGCCTGCGGCGCCGGCACCTCGTCGATCACGTTGTCGAGCAGCAGGCGCACGCCGAAGTTCGTCAGCGCGGAGCCGAAGAGCATGGGCGTGGTCTCGCCCCCGAGGAACAGCTCGGGGTCGTGCTCGGTGCCGGCGAGGAGCTCGAGCTCGTCCTGGGCGGCGAGCCAGGCCTCGGCCTCCTCGGTCTCGGCGCGCTCCGGGGCGACGAGCTCCTCGGGCGCCTCGGTCGCACCGCGGGCGGTGCGCGTGTAGCGGATGAAGTCGCCGCTGCTCCGATCGACCACACCCCGGAAGTCGCCGGCGATGCCGACGGGCCACGTCATCGGGGTGCACATGATCGACAGGTGCGACTCGATGTCGTCGATGAGCTCCAGCGGGCTCAGGCCGGGCCGGTCCCACTTGTTGACGAACGTGATGAGCGGCAGGCCACGGTCCCGGCACACCTCGAACAGCTTCAGGGTCTGCGGCTCGATGCCCTTGGCCGCGTCGAGCACCATGACGGCGGCGTCGCATGCGGTGAGGACCCGGTAGGTGTCCTCGGAGAAGTCACGGTGGCCGGGCGTGTCGAGCAGGTTGACGACGCAGTCCCGGTACGGGAACTGCAGCACGGTCGAGGTGATCGAGATGCCGCGCTGCTGCTCCAGCTCCATCCAGTCCGACGTGGCCGACCGGCGATCACCCCGGGCCTTGACCGCCCCGGCCTCCCGTCCGAGCGCGCCGCCGTACAGCAGGAGCTTCTCGGTCAGCGTGGTCTTGCCGGCGTCGGGGTGGGAGATGATGGCGAAGGTCCGCCGGCGGGCGGCCTCCTCGACTGGGTCCTGCATGAGGGTGTCAGTTCACCACCTGGTCGACCGCGGCGAGGAGTCCGGCCGTGCGGGGGTCACCCGCGATGCCCATCTGCATCTGGTTCATCACGTAGCCGCCGGCGATGCGACGGTCGGGATCGGCGAAGCCGACGGATCCGCCGGCGCCGTAGTGGCCGAAGGATCGGCCGCCCAGCAGGGGCGACACGCCCGAGTGCGTCATGTACCCGAGGGCGAACGGGATGTCGAGGAACAGCACCAGGCTCGACCCGCTGACCTGGGGCACGATCGCCGGGTCGACGGTGCCGGGTTCGAGCAGGCGCACGCCGTCGACCTCGGAGACGAGCGACGCGTACATGCGGGCCAGGGACGCCGCGTTGGTGACGCCGTTCGCGGCCGGGATCTGGGCGGCCCGGACCCGGGGCTCGTTCCACGACTGGTCGTCGGCGAAGGCGCCGCCCGGAGCGCCCAGCGTCCGGCCGAGCAGGTTGCCCTCGCCGAGCAGCTGGTCGAGCAGCTGCACGAGCGAGCGGTGCTCCTCGGGTGCGGTGGCCTCTTCGACCACCGGGGCGTCGTCCAGGGCCGCCCCGGTCAGCGCGTCCGGACCGCCGCCGGCGAAGGGGATGAGCGGTGCCACTCGGTGCTCCTGCTCGGCGGGCAGGCCGATCCAGAGGTCCAGACCGAGCGGCTCGGAGATGTGGGACAGCACGAACGATCCGACGTCGGTGCCGGCCACGCGTCGCACCACCTCGCCGACGAGCCAGCCGAACGTCACCGCGTGGTACCCGTAGCCGGTGCCGGGCTCCCAGATCGGCGGGCTCGCGGCGAGCGCGGCCGTGACCGTGTCCCAGTCGAGCGCCTCGTCGATCGTCATCGGGTGGTCGACGTCGATCAGTCCCGCCTGGTGCGACAGGAGCCAGGAGACCGGCACGTCGGCCTTGCCGGCCGCCGCGAACTCGGGCCAGTACGCCGACACCGGCGCGTCGACGTCGAGCAGGCCCTGCTGCACCAGCAGGTGCGCGCAGGTGGCCGTCACGCCCTTGGTCGAGGAGAACACGAGCTGCAGGGTGTCCTCGTCGTACGGCGTGCCGGCCAGGTCGCGCACGCCGCCCGTCAGGTCCACCACCTTGCGGCCGTCCACGTAGAGGCAGAACCCGGCGCCCACGTCGCCGTGCTCGGTGAAGTTCCGCTCGAAGGCGTCGCGCACCGGCTCGAAGCCGGGCTCGACGGTGCCCCTGATCGTGACGGCGGTGTCGTCGTGGTCGAGCATGGTCATCCTCCCCGCCGGCGCGGAGGGAGCGCCGGGCACGTCGCGAGAGGGTAGCGAGGTTCCTGCACCCGTCCGCCGTGGCGCAGCGTCCGATCAGCCGTTGTCGACGCGGAACTCGCTCATCTGCTCCACGGCCGTCCCGTCGGCCTGCACGGCCTTGACGGCGACCTTGTGCGTCCCGTCGTCGAGCCGGGTCGTGTCGAACGCGCCGTCCTGGTCCTCGTCGAGCGTGAACGGAGCCGTGCGGTCGACGTTCGTGGGCCGGGTCGCGGTGTCGGGATCGACCCAGAACTCCGCGCGCACGACCGATGGCTCGTCGGACGGGTTCGTGATGTGGACGACCACCCGGCCGCTCACGGTCGCGCCCTCGAGGAGCTGGGTCTCGTGCGGGGTCTCGACGCGTGCCCAGGACAGCCGCTCGGATCGGTCCTCGAAGGTCGGGAGCACCGAGGCGGGTGCGGTGCCGGTG
>JAEZAI010000615.1 GCA_023427825.1 Actinomycetes bacterium | reverse complement strand
TGACGAAGTCTGGGGGCCGGGTGGGGGGGGGGGCCGGCGTCCCGGCCGACGCGCCGGCGGAGGGCGGGCCGGCCGACGGAGCCTGTGTCTTCTCGCCCCCGGACTGGCTGGCCGACGGAGCACACGCCGCCAGCACGGCGGCGGCACAACCGACGAGGACGGCCGTCCGGAGGAGGTGGTTTGACGTGGCGCGGGAGTGGGTAGCGCGGACCCGGTTCGTTCGCATGGTGCCTTCGGTATCGGAGTCGGATCCGACAGCCTTGAGCCCGGTTCGAGCCGATGGAACGCGCCCCCGGGGTGGATTCGCGCTCACCGTGTGGCTGCCGGCACATCGGGCGACCCCACCTAGACTCCCGGACGTGCTCGGGGAGATCGTACGGGAGGCGGGCTCCCGATTCGGGGATCGCCCCGTCCTGGTGACACCCGGCGACGCCCTCTCCTACGAGGACCTGGACCACAGCGCGGACCGCGTCGCAACAGGGTTGTGGGGCCGCGGGATCCGCCCCGGCGACGTGGTCGCGACCGTGCTCCCGAGCTGCGCTGAGTGGGTCGTGCTCGCCGTCGCCGTCGACCGGATCGGCGCCGTCCTGGCACCGGTGAGCCCCAAGCTCGCGGTGCCCGAGCGGGCCGAGCTCGTGGCACTGGTCACGCCCGTCCTGGTGGTCGCCGACCGCGCCGGCGTGGAGGGGCTCCCGCTCCGGGTCGACGTCGCCGTGCTGGAACCGGGCGACCGCGGCGCACCGCTGTGGATCGACGCCGACACGCCGCCCGAGGTCCCGGACGGCGGCGATGACCGGACGACCACGATCTGCTTCACCTCCGGGACCACCGGCCGGGCCAAGGGCGCGGTGTTCACGGTCGCCCACCAGCGGGCCGTGCAGTCGCTGGACCTCGGGCCCGACGCCGCATCGACCTGGGGCGGCGGCTCGTCGATGCTGGCGTCCACGCAGCTCGCCCACGTCGGCATGGCGCTCAAGCTCCCGTGGTACCTGCGGACCGGCGCCACGCTGCGGGTGCTCGACCCGGGGCGGGCCGACGACGCGCTCCGGCTGATCGCGGAGCACCGGATGCCGACGATCGGCGTGGTAGCGCCGCAGCTCGCGCTCATGCTCCGCTCGCCGCTGCTCGACGAGCTCGACCTGAGCTCGGTCTCGGCGATCATCGCCGGCGGCGCCGCCTCGCCGCCGGGTCTCGTCCGCGAGGCGCGCGAGCGCTTCGGCGCCGCCTACTCCATCCGGTACTCGTCCACGGAGTCCGGCGGGGTGGGCCTGGGCACCGCGTTCGACGCCCCCGACGACGAGGCGCTCCACACGATCGGCCGGCCGCGGGCCGGGATCGAGGCGCGCGTCGCCGACGAGCACGACCGGCCGCTGCCCGACGGCGTCACCGGCGAGCTGCAGATCCGCTCGCCCGCGGTCATGGCCGGGTACTGGCGCGACCCCGACGCCACGGCCGCCACGCTCACCGAGGACGGTTGGCTGCGAACCGGCGACCTCGCCGAGCGCCAGTCCGACGGGTGCTTCGTGCTCGCCGGCCGCCGCACCGACATGTACATCCGCGGTGGCTACAACGTGTTCCCCGAGGAGGTGGAGGCGGCGCTGTCGGACCACCCCGGCGTCGCGGCCCTGGCGATCAGCCCCCGCCCCGACGAGGTCATGGGCGAGGTCGGCGTGGCGGTCGTCGTGGCCCGCGACCCGTCGGCACCGCCGTCGCTCGAGGGCCTCCGCTCCCACGCCGAGGGGCGACTCGCCCGCCACAAGCTGCCCGAGGCGGTCGTCGTGGTGGACCGCCTCCCGCTCACCACCGTGTCCAAGCTCGACCGCGGGGCGCTGGCGGCGCTCGTGCGGGAAGCTCAGGGCTGACACTCTCCGACCCAGCTCCTGCGACCACACCAACCCCTGAGATCGGACGGATCGACCGTGGGCGACGACCTCTTCCCCGACCGCAACATGGACCACCTCGACAAGCTCGCGTGGGTGATCGAGGACCAGGGCTGGGTGGCCGTCCCGGTCGAGGCCCAGGAGGGCCCGCCCCCACGCGCCGGCTACACGTACACGGTCGGCTTCACGACCACGTTCGACCGTCCCGAGGTGGCGATCTTCGGGCTCCAGGCGGTGGCGGCACGCGGCCTGCTCGGGCTCATCGCGGACCAGTACGAGGGCGGTGTGGACCTCCCCGTCGACGCCGTCTTCCTGGGCCTGCTCGAGAACGACCTGCCGTGCGCGCTCCTCCCGATCGACGTGGACGAGCACGGCGACCTCTTCCCCGACGCAGCGGCACTGCTCGGCGGCGCCGCCGCCGGCTGGCAGGTGCTGCAGTTCGTGTGGCCCGACCGCAACGGTCGCTTCCCCTGGGATCAGGACTACGACCAGCGGCTCCGCGTCGCGCAGCCCGTCGTCGGCCGCACGGGCACCTGACATGACCGACCCGACCGGGCACCGACCCGGCGTGAAGCTTCAGTCCCCCGCTCCGTCGGCCGATGGGAACGGGTGACCGCCGCGCTCCTGCTCCTCACCGCGATCGCCGGCACCGTCGTCGGCTGGCAGCTGACCGTGCCCGTGCACCGCTACAAGGAGCTCCGTCCCCTCACGCCCCGTGACGTCGCCGCCGAGGTCGGCACCGCCGACCAGCCGGCGCCGGTGATCCGTGCCGAGTACCGGGAGGCGCGCTGCCCGCACTGCCACCACGTGTTCGGCGCCCGGGACGTCGTGCCGCTCATCAGCTGGTCCCGCGGCTGCCCGGAGTGCGGGACGAAGTTGCCCGCCACGGTGCCGATGCTGCAGCTGTTCGTGCCCGTCGCGATGGTGCTGACGGTCGCCACGCTCAACGCGAGCTGGATCGCGCTCCCCTACCTGTGGCTCGTCGTCGTGCTCGCGGCGGTGGCGTTCATCGACCTGCGCATCTGGCTCATCCCGTGGTGGATGCCGTGGGTGGGGGCGGCCGTCGGCTTCGTCCTGATCTGCGCGATGTCGGTCGTGGTCGGCGCGCCCGGATCGATCGTGTCCGCGCTGATCGGCGGCGTCGGATGCTTCGTCCTCTTCTTCGCGCTCTGGCTCGTCGCGCCGGGGAAGCTCGGCTTCGGCGACGTCCGGCTCATGTTCCTGCTCGGATTGTTCCTGGGCTGGATCAGCGTGCTCCTGCCGATCTACGGCCTGCTGTTCGGCAGCGTCATCGGCCTGGTCATGGGCATCGCGTCGCTGCTCGCCGACAAGGGCACGCGGTTCCCGTTCGGGCCGGCGCTCGCCCTGGGCGGGCTGCTGGCGGTCTGGCTCTACCAGCCGGTCATCAGCAACATGCTCGGCTAGGGCTGTACTTCCGCTCCCGACCGCTCGGGCCCGGCTTCCGCTCCCGGCCGCTCAGGCCCGGCTTCCGCTCCCGGCCGCTCAGGCCTGGCTTCCGCTCCCGACCGCTCAGGCCTGGTACAACCCCCGGAGCGCCGGGACGAGCTGGGCCATCGACCGGTCCAGGCACTGCAGGCTCAGGTGCACGCCGTCGCCGGCGAAGCAGTGCACGGTCGAACCGTCCGGGAACGTCACGTACTCGGCGAACGAACCGCCCGGGCCCGCCACCACCGACGCCAGGTCGAAGTAGGACACCCACGGGCGGCTCGCCGCCTCCTGCTGGATGATCTGGTTCACCTGCTGCAGCGTCGAGTTGATCTTCGAGTCGCCGACGTTGGGCTGGCCCACCCACAGCACGCGCCGCGCACCGTCGTGCGCCAGATCCATGATCCCGGCGACCTGACGCCGGTACGCCTCTGTCCACTCCGGCGTGCCGTAGCGGGCGACGATCGAGCCGTCCGGGGACATGACGGCCTGCGTGTCGTTCGCCCCGACCATGAACACGAGCACGTCGGGCTGCAACGTCTCGAGCAGCTCCTTGGTCCTGCCGCCCCAGTTGAAGTAGTCGGAGCGGGTGAGGCCGGTGGCGACCTTGCCCTGCACGTCGACCGACAGCGTGGGGTCGTCCGTGACCGCCACCTTGAGGCGTTCACCCACGCCGATCGCCGTGGAGTCGCCGGCGATCACCACGTCCAACGGGGCCTCGGCCGTCGGGACCCGCAGCGGCGCCAGCGTGGTCGTGGTGGCCGACGGCGTGGTGGTGGGGACGGGGAACTCGAAGTCCTCGTCGGCCTGGTTGCGTCCGAGCTGCTCCGCCGCCCAGTCGTACGGCCGGTTCAGCGACAGCAGGTTGACCACCCGGTCGAGCCCGCCGGTCACGCCCATTGCGACGTCACGCTGCCAGCCGAGCGGCATGCCCTCCGCCGACTCCCGCAGTCCACCCGACCCGAGCACCGCGAACACGAGCAGGGCGAGCAGCGTGGACTTCCACGCGGCGGCGGCCGACATCGTGTTGCGGACCCGACGGGTCGGCCGGCGGCGCGGCGCGCCGGCACCGCCCTGTGCGGTCGTGCGGCGGCGCTGGTCGGGATCGGTCTGCATCTCGTCGTCGGTCACGGGTCGGGGCATGGGTGCGGGCGGCTCGGCGGGCGGTGGCTCAGAAGGCGAAGTAGATGAACGGCGCGACCCCGACGGGGCCGAGCAGGTTGACGACCACCAGGAACAGGCCGACACCCACGCCGAGGACGGCGGGCGGGAGCTGCGACGCCCGGTACTCGAGCGCGTCGCCCACCTTCTGGGGCACGAACTGGCCGACCATGCCGGCGGCGATCGCGAGCAGCACGAGCGGCGTCACCAGCTCGCCGACGCCCCACCGCGTGACCAGTCCGGTGAGGTAGGAGACGGCGGTCGACAGGTCGACGGCACGGAAGAACACCCAGCCGACGGTCACGAACGCGAACACCGCCAGCCGCGACAGCCAGACGTTCGGCTCCCGCCGTGCGACCTCGGGCCGAGCCATCACGCGTGTGGACCCGTCGTCGGCCTCCTCCGCGACGTCGTCACGCGCCGTCGCGCCGTCGGGGTCCCGGATGTCGATGGCGCCGCGGCGCCACGGCCGTGGCGGGCGCTCCCGCCACTTGCGCTCCAGGACCAGTCCGAAGCCGTGGTAGAAGCCCCACACGACGAAGGTCCAGTTGGCGCCGTGCCACAGCCCGCCGATCGCCATCGTCAGCACCAGGTTGCGCGACTCGGCACGCTCACCGCCGCGGTTGCCGCCGAGCGGGATGTAGACGTAGTCCCGCAGCCAGCGCGACAGCGTCATGTGCCAGCGGCGCCAGAAGTCCTGGATCGACGTGGCCGAGTACGGCTGGTCGAAGTTGTCGGGGAAGCGGATCCCCATGAGCATGGCGATGCCGATCGCCATGTCCGTGTAGCCCGAGAAGTCCGCGTAGATCTGCACCGCGTAGCTGACGGCCGCCACGACGAGCTCCACGTTCGGCGACTGGCCGGGTGCGGCGAAGACGGGGTCCACGATCGCGGTCGCCAGGTAGTTGGCGATCACGACCTTCTTGAACATGCCCCGGCAGATCAGCCGGGCGGCTCGCACGGCGTCGACGCTGTCGCGGTTGCGACGTCGGCGCAGCTGCGGCTCGAACTCCGAGACCCGCACGATCGGCCCCGCGACGAGGTGAGGGAAGAACGAGAGGTAGACCGCGAAGTCGAGCAGCGGGATCGGCTCCTGCTCCTCCCGGTACACGTCGACCACGTAGCTGATCGCGCAGAACGTGAAGAACGAGATGCCGACGGGCAGCCCGCCCTTGATGAGCAGCGCGGTCGGGGCGAGGCCCAGCGGCTCGAGCACCTGGAGCAGCGAGTCGACGAAGAAGCCGTAGTACTTGAAGAACCCCAGGACGACGAGGTTGATCACGATGCCGAGCACCATCGCGGCGCGTGCGGAGCGGTCGGTGCGGGCGCGGGCGACCAGTTGCACGACCAGGTGGTTGGCGATCGTCGAACCGGCCAGCAGCAGGCAGAACCGGGCGTCCCACCAGCCGTAGAACACGTAGCTGGCGGCCAGCACGAACAGCCGCCACTGCAGCGGACGGTCCGACAGCCGCCAGCTGACCCCGAGGACGACGACGAAGAAGATCGCGAACGTCATCGTCGGGAACAGCACTGCACCATTGAAGCCGCGGCCCGTGGGTACGGCCTGCATCCCGCACATCGGGCGGGTGGCGAGTTGTTCGCCCGACCTTCCGGGTGATTTCCTACCGTGAGTAGGACTAATGTCACAGAGGTGCCGGCGATGGGGACCGGCGTCGTCGGCGCCGGGGTGCCGACGAAGGACCGTGAGACGTCGATGTCCGGGGGGACGACGTGCACTACCGGGGGAACCGGCGAGCGGAGGGCGGTCCGACGCAGCGGGCGGCGGATCGAGGTCGAGGCGGGCGCACGAAGGTGGTCCTGCGCG
>JAEZAI010000587.1 GCA_023427825.1 Actinomycetes bacterium | reverse complement strand
CTCCGAGGGCACCGTGATGCCGCAGTACTACCTGAAGCGGCTGGGCGGCGCAGAGGAGGTGCGGAACTACGTCGCGATCACGCCGCTCTACGACGGGTCGACCGGGTGGGGGATCGACGAGGTGATCGACGGCCTGACCTCCTTGCCGTTCGGGATCGGTCAGGCGATCGAGGACTTCTTCGAGGCGGCATGCGGCGCGTGCCGCGACGCGCTGCACGGCTCGCAGTTCAACGCCGAGCTGTACGCCGACGGCGTCGTGGCCGTCCCGGGAGTGGAGTACACGACGATCCTCACGCGTCACGACGAGATCGTGACCCCGTGGACATCGGGTCTGCTCGACGCACCGAACGCCAGGAACGTCGTGCTGCAGGACGGCTGCGAGGAGGACCTCTCGGAGCACCTGTCCGCGGCGTTCACCCCTCGGGCGATGGACGTCGTCCTGAACGCGCTCGACCCGGGCAACGCGGTCCCGCCCATCTGCGTGCCCACCCTGCCGGCGTACGGCTACCGCTGAGCCGACGCCCTCTCTGCCCTGCCCGCGACGGCAGGCCGACCCAGCAGCATCCGCTCGATCCGGGCCCGCAGCGCGGCGTCGTCCTCGTCCGCCGCGAGCACACCGGCGAACAGGGCGGCCCCGGCCGCGAGCACGATGATCGCCTTGGCGTCGAGGACCGCCTCGTCCCGCCGGCCGCCGGTGGCGTCGGCGAAGATCTCGGCCGGCGCGCCGGTGAAGCCGTGCCACAGCGCGTCCCGGAGCTCGGGCTCGTCCCGGAGGGCGGACAACAGGCCTGGGGCGGCGGCCCGCACCTCCGGACGGGCGAAGAGCTCGACGCTGCCCTGCACGACCCATCGGATCCAACCGTCGCGGTCGACGCCGGAGAACGGGGTCAGGTCCGGTGCCGAGCCGATGACGGCATCGAGCACGAGATGGGCCTTGGACGGCCAACGCCGCAGGACGGCGGCCCTGCTGACGCAAGCCCGCCGGGCCACGCCGCGGACCGTGGTGGCGTCCCAGCCCTCCTCGACGAGGAGCGCGCGTGCGGCCGCTCCCACCCGCTCGTCGATCGACGGATCACGAGGGCGGCCCGCGCCCGGCGTCGTTTGCCCGTCCATCACCCGCAGAATACGGTGCCGCTGGTATCGGAAGTCGGACGGTCCGACGCAGCACATGGAGGGCACATGAAGTCCCTGACCGACCGTGTGGCGGTCGTGACCGGCGCCGGCAGCGGGATCGGCCGGGCGACCTGCGAGGCCTTGGCGCTGAACGGCGCCCACATCGCCGCGATCGACGTGGACGAGGGGCGCGCGGCCGACACCGCGACGGCGATCGAGGCGCTGGGCCGCCACTGCTCGGTGCACGCCGCGGACGTCCGGGACCAGCAACGGCTGGAGGAGGTGGCCGCCGAGGTCGTGGAGCGCCACGGCGCCTGCCACGTGCTCGTCAACAACGCCGGTGTCACCTCGGCCGGCGCCTTCGAGGAGGAGTCGCTCGACGACCTCCACTGGATCGTCGACATCAACGTCTGGGGCGTCGTGCACGGCTGCCGTGCCTTCCTCCCGGTGCTGCGCGAGGCGGACGAGGCGCACATAGTGAACCTGTCGAGCATGGTCGGGCTGCTCGGCCTGCCCCACAACACCTCGTACTCGCTCACCAAGGGAGCGGTGCGCGCGTTCAGCGAGGCGCTGCGCGCCGAGCTGGTGACCACCGACATCGGCCTGACGGTGGTGTTCCCGGGTGCGATCCGCACCGACATCACCAACACCGCTCGCGGCACGCACGCCGACCTCCTGGCCCAGATGGGCAGGAACCGGCTGGCGCCGATCGCCATGCGCCCGCCCTCCGCCGTGGCTCGGAAGATCGTCCGCGCGATCGAGCACGACCGCGCGCGCATCACCGTGGGTCCCGACGCCCGGGCGGTGGATCTGCTGTGCCGCGTGCTGCCCGGGCGCTCGGGCGTGATCGGTCGGGTCACCTCGCGCCTGGCGTGACAGGCGACCAGCATCGCCCGGCGCGCGGCGGGGTAGCGACACTCCGTGTTCCTGGCCCTCCGAGAGGTTCGTCGTGCGCTCGTCCGCTTCGCGCTCCTCACGGCGTCGGTGGCGCTGCTCGTCTTCCTGATCCTGTTCCAGCAGACGATCCAGCAGGGGCTCATCACCTCGATCGTCGGGGCGATCGAGCACCAGTCCGCCCCGGTGCTCGTCTACAGCGTCGACGGCCTGCGCAACCTCGAGGGCAGCCTGATCACGCCCGATCTCGAGGCCCAGATCCGGGCGGTCGACGGCGTCGGCGATGGCGCGCGGCTGGGCCAGGGCACGTTCACGGTCGAGGCGGGCGACGGTCCCGAGTCCACCTCGGTCGTGGCCTACGAGGACGAGCGCCTCGGTGGCCCGACCACGCTGACCGCCGGTCGGCTGCCCCGGGCCGCCGGCGAGGTGGTGGCGCTGGACTCGGCCGAGGACCTGGGCTTCGGACTCGGTGAGACGGTCGTCCTGGAGCCGGGCGGCGAGCGCCTGGAGATCGTGGGCCAGGCGGCCGAGATCGGTCTGCAGGCGGCGCCCACGCTGTTCACCACGTTCGAGACGTTCGAGCGGATGGTCTCGAGCACCAACCCCGACGCGGGCGGGGTGCTGCCGGCCGTCATCGCGGTCTCGCCGGAGGATGGCCTGAGCGCGGCGGAGCTCGTGCAGCGGATCGACGACGCGGTCCCCGACGCCGAGGCCCTCACCCGGGCCGATGCCGCGGCGCGGACCCCGGGCATCGAACAGATCCAGCAGGCCTTCCAGGTGATCTTCCTGCTCTACGGCGTGGTGGTGCCCCTGGTCACCGGACTCTTCTTCCTCATCCTCACCTTGCAGAAGGCGCCATCCCTCACCCTGCTGCGCGCGGTCGGACTCAGCTCGGCCACGCTGATCAGGTCCCTCCTGATCCAGGTGTCCCTCGTGCTGGTGCTGGGCATCGCGATCGGGATCGGTCTGTACACGCCGATCTCGTCGCTGCGGCTCGGCAGCATCCCGCTGGAGTTCCAGGCGGGCGCCGTCCTGGTGTGGAGCGCGGTCCTGTTCGTGCTGGGGCTGCTGAGCGCGCTCGTCTCGGCGCGCCGGGTCCTGGCGATCGACCCGATCGCTGCGACGACGGGACAGGGGGTGTCGGCATGAGCGTCGCCGTCACCGAGCTCCGCCGGCGACCGGGCCGCTTCGTGACCGCGACCGTCATCCTCAGCCTGCTGGCGACGCTGCTGATGTTGCTCGGCGGGCTGCTCGACGGCCTGCTCGCCGGTGCGACCGGCGCCATCGCCGCGCAGCCGGCCGAGGTGGTCGTCTACTCGTCGACTGCTGAGCAGTCGCTGGCCCGGAGCCGCATCACACCCGAGCAGCGTCGGACCGTCGAGGAGGTCGACGGCGTCGACCGGACCGGTGGTCTCGGGGTGGTCCAGCTCGGCGCTCGCGTCCCGGGCAACGGCCCGCGCGACCTCGCGGCCGTGGCGCTGTTCGGCTACGAGCTGTCGCCGGACGGCGTGCCCGAGCCGCCGGCCGACGGGGAGGTGTACGCCGACCGGACGCTGGAGGCCGACGGCGTGGAGGTGGGACAGACGCTCGAACTGGGCCCGTCCCGCACGCCGGTCGAGGTCGTCGGCTGGGTGGAGGACCTCTCCTACAGCGGTCAGGGCAGCCTCTGGGCATCGGCCGGCACGTGGCGGAGCGCCGTGGCGGCGAACCGGCCGGACGCCAAGCTCGGTGACGGCGACTGGCAGGTCCTCGTCGTCCGCACCGCCGGCGGGGATCCGGCGACGGTGGCGTCCGACATCGACCGTGCGACCTCCGGCTCGACCGACTCGCTCGAGCTCTCGGACGCGGTCGACGCGATCCCCGGAGTCAGTGAGCAGCGCTCGACCTTCAACCAGATCATCGGGGTGACCGTCGTGGTCGCCGTGGTCGTGGTGGCCCTGTTCTTCGCGCTGCTCACCGTCGAACGGGCCGGGCTCTACGGCGTGTTCAAGGCGATCGGAGCCACCAGTGGCCGGTTGTTCCGCGGCATCGTGGTCCAGGCCGTCATCGTGACGGCGATCGCTGCGGCGATCGGCGCCGTGATCACCCTCGGCCTCGACCTGGCGCTCCCGCCCGGTTCGCTCCCGTTCTCCCTCCGACCCACCCGGATCGCGGCGAGCGTGCTCTTCCTCCTGGTCGCGGCCGTCGTCGGCTGCGCCTTCACGCTCCGCCGGGTCCTGCGCATCGACCCGGCCTCCGCCCTCGGGAGCTCCTCGTGACCGAACACGCCACCTCGCCCGACCTCACCAGCGAGCCCGCGCTGCGGCTCGACGGCGTCCGCAAGACCTACGAGGTCGGCGGCGAGGAGGTGGTCGCGCTCGACCACGCCTCGCTGACCCTCGACCGGGGAGAGATCGTGGCGCTCGTCGGGCCGTCCGGGTCGGGCAAGACCACGCTCTGCAGCATCGCCGGCGGCCTGCTCGGCGCCACCGAGGGATCGGTCGTGGTGGACGGACAGGACATCACGACCTACGGCTCCAAGGAGCTCTCCCGGTTCCGCCAGGAGTCGGTCGGCTTCGTCTTCCAGTCGATCAACCTCGTGCCGTTCCTGACCGCTCGGGAGAACCTGCTCGTGGTCGACGAGATGGGTCGCCGCAGCGGCACGGCCGGGGACCGGGCCGACCAGCTGCTGGAGGAGCTCGGCCTGGGCGACCGGGCCAAGAACCTCCCGGGCCAGCTGTCCGGTGGACAGCGTCAGCGCGTGGCGATCGGACGGGCGCTGATGAACGACCCCGGCCTCGTGCTCTTCGACGAGCCCACCTCGGCGCTCGACACCAAGCTCGGGGAGCAGGTGATGGAGCTGATCCGCAGCGAGATGAAGGACCGTGGCACCGCGGCGATCGTCGTCACCCACGACGACCGCATCACCCGGTTCGCGGATCGGACCGTGCACATCACCGACGGCGTGCTCGACGCCTGATCGGGT